>JAMFST010000254.1 GCA_026225435.1 Labilithrix luteola | reverse complement strand
GCGACAAGGCCACCGGCGTCGAGCTGCTGGTCCAACCTTCGGAGGTTGGCGACGTTCGCATCTCGTTCCGAAGCGCCGGGCTGCCGGTCGTCGTGCTTGACCGTTAGCGCTGCCGAGATTCGCGCTCCGATGCGACGGCGCCGCGCGACGAGCAGCCGCCTGGCGAGCCCCCGCACCGCTTTGCTCTTCTCCCGCCTCATCGCGTCGTCAGCAGCTGTCTGCCACGCGAGGACGGCCTTGCGCAGATCTGACTCGAGGTCGCGCACCTTGCTCTCGTGTGTGGACCCCGTCGCGTAACCGAGCCACTGCGCCATGGCTCCTACAGTGACACGCTCGCGCCCGAACGTCCGGCGTCAACCGTCAGCGGTGCGACGAGGGCGACGCGGGGCCCGCGATCGCGAGAAGCCTCAAGCTTCGCCGCGCGCGGGTAATGGCGACGTACAAGGCGCGTCGCCCAGCCGGATCGTCACCGTACGTAGTCGGAGACGCGTCCGGCACAACGACGTGATCGAACTCCAAGCCGCGAACCTGGTCGACGGTAGTGAGGTCAACGCCGGGCGCCAAGCGGAAGTCACCTCCCCACACGAGTCGCACCGAGAGCTCGGCGCGGAGGACGGACGCGAGCCGTCGCGCGAGGAGCGGCGAGCGGACGATCACCGCCACCGAGGTCCCGGCATCGCGCGTGACCGAGCCGAGGTAGGTGAGGAGGTGCGCGTTGCGCGCGTCTTCGTTGGCGAATCGTTCGATCGCGTCCGACGCGAAAGGGTCTTCCGCGCTCAGCACATGGCGGGCGAGCGCGACCACGTCCGGTGGGCAGCGGTAGCTAACGTCGAGCACCGTTCGCTCGTAGTCCGTCGCTCCGAGGGAGCGCATCGTGGCCTCCCAACCTCGGAAGCACGCGCGCTCGTCGAGCTGCTGATCGGCGTCACCGGCGACGACCAGCGTGCCGTTGCGCGCGAGGCTCCGCCCGAGGAGCGCGAGCTCGATCGGAGCGAGCTCCTGCGCTTCGTCGAGCACGAGGCACTCGTAAGCGCGAGGCCTCGTCGCCCTCGTCGCTCGCGAGATCGCGCGCAGTCGATCGAGCTCGAAGAGGACCGAGTAGTCCTCGGTGTCGACCGTGCTCGCGTCTGCGTCCGGCGTTCCGTGGTCGAGCGAGCGGCGATCGGACGTGAGGAGGCGCTCCTTGTCGACATGGCCGTGGGCGCGCTCGCCGGTCGCGCCGAATTGCACGCGGGTATGCTCGAGTACCTCGGTGACCGCGTGGCCCGGGATGCGTCCGCGGGATGCGGCAACGACGTGCTCGAGCAGCGTGCGATCGCCGAAGAGATGCTGGAGGTCACCGCGAACGGCGAGGGAAGCCGTCGCTACCACGGGCGCGTCCTCATCGTCGTCAATGAGTCCGGGAGCGCGCGCCGCCAGCTCCGTGAGGGCCACGGCGAGCGCGGGGTCGCGTTTGAGGCGCATCGTGGCCGGCGTCGCGTCATGGCTCTCTCTTCGGGGGACGTCGGGAAACGCGCGGCGCGCCTGCGCACGCGCGAAGCGCTCGAACGTGACGACCGGCACATCGACGCCGAGGCGAACAAGGGCCCGCTCGATGAGGCCACGGATGCCCTCACCGGGCACGACGACCGCGGCGCGCCATCGTCGGTCGCGACCCACTGCGCGCCGCGAGAGATGCATCAGGCGATGGATGGCGACGGTCGTCTTGCCGTGGCCGGCTTCACCGAGAATGAGCGCAGTGCGCCCCTCGGGCAGCTCGGCGAGGCGCGCTTGCGCGGCGTCGAGCGGGACGAGTGCAAGGGCTTGGGAGGCGGAATCGACTACGGGAGTCTTCATGGGCGCGATTGCGCCCGAAAATCGGCACCGAAAGAAGCTCCCCCGTTAGGAGCTTTTTTGTGACAATTATTGGTGTCAGGCGCACTGCCGCAGCAGCTTCTTCGTCGTGCGCGTGCCGCCGGAGCGCTGGGCGCAGCTCCCGCCGGAACGGCAGCCTGTCGCGCTCGGCCACCCCGCAGCCGCGGAAAGGTCTCTAGCCTGTCCGACGAGCTTCCGACGAAGCGTGACGAACACGTCGTCGAAGTCTTCCTCCTCGAGAACCGGCACCGAGTCTAAGGCGACATCGAGCATGCTGCCGACGGTGGCGCCCAACATGGCCATCGTCTCCCGCACTTCCTGAAGCAGGCCGACGACGAAATCGACTTCGGTCGTGCCGCTCGCATCCGCCAGCACTTCGAGCAACGTGCCTCCCGTCGCGGGTCCGCCCCAGGACGCCGCCATGCGCCGCTTCTCCAGCAGCTTCAAGGCACGCGCGTTGGCGTCGGCACGGGACGCATCGGGATGACCGTGACAGCTCCAGGAACGTTCGCGGAGCGGGCCTGTCGACGCGCCTCGACCTCTCGGGCAAGCTGCAGCACCACGTCGAACTTGCGCGCCGGCGTTGCACCTGGGAGACGACGACCGGGTGAGCGCGCCGGCGAGATAGCCGGCAACCGCGGGGCCGGGCGGCCGAAGAGGCGCCGCAGGGGCGGACCCTGCGGAAAGGCCGACATGCGTTTCTTCGAATCGATGGTCGTCGTAGCCGTGACGGGAGGCGCTCTCCTGGCGGCGTGCGGAAACAGTGAGGATG
>JAMFST010000253.1 GCA_026225435.1 Labilithrix luteola | reverse complement strand
GGCGGTGGCGATGCCGGCGACCAGCAAGGCCAGCGCCCAGGCGCCGTTGGCGCGGAAGGTCTTCGGCCGCTCGCGCAAGGCGAGCGCGGCCAGGCCGATGGCGGTCGGCCAGGTGAAGGCCAGGAGCAGATCGGGGGTGAGCGCGAAGAGCCCGACGGAGATCTCCGGCGCCACCGCGACGATCAGCGCGGTCCAGAAGGCGCGCTTCCACGTGGCCCCGGCGAGCCGCGCCGCTCCGGCGATGACGAAGGGCACGAGCGTCACCGCGAAGGCGGTCGCCTTGTGCGTGTCGGCCGGCGACGGGGCGCCCCCCGCGCCGAGGATGCGCATCACCAGCCCGACGAGGCCGGGGTGATCGAGGTACGCCGGCTGCGGGTGGAGCGCGTAGGTCGCGTAGAGCGCCTCGCTGTCGCCGAAGCCGATGCGCGAGGCGGCGTACGCGCGCAGCAGCAGCGCCACCGCGCTGAAGGCGACGAGGAAGAACAGCGGCCGCTCCATCCCGACGCGCCACGCGCTCCGCTCCGGCGGGATGCTGTGGCGAAAGGGCGCCTCGGCGGTGCGCTCGGTCTTCGTGGCCGCTTCGCTGGTGCGCATCGCCCTGGCGCGGGTCTGGCGGGTCACGAGAGCCAGCCTTGTAGCCAGCTGGCGACCTCGCGGGAAGGGGAGCGCGACGGGCCGAGCGCGGCCTCCACCTCGTCGCAGGCGCGGAGCAGGTCGGCGCGCCGGCCGGCGGCGTCGGCGAGCGCGTCGGCCATGGCGCTGGCGTTGGCCGCCCCCTGCACGAGCTCGGCGAAGGCGTGGCGTCCGAGGAGGATGTTGGGCAAGGCGATGGCCGGGGTGGTGAGGGCGTGACGGGCGATGAGCTCGGACAGCAGGTCCACCCGGTAGGCGATGATGGGGATGGCACGGGCGAGCGCGGCCTCCAGCGAGGCGGTCCCCGAGGCGCACAGCGTGGCGTCGAAGGCGGCGAGGTGCTCGGAGGCGCCGCGCCCGGGATCGGCAGCGTGACAGACGACCCGCGCGCGCTCGGCGGCTTCCAGGACCTTCGCGCGGACGCTGCCTTCGAGGCTGGCCGCGACGAGGACCCGCGCGTCGATGCTGGCGCGGTCGTGCCGGAGCTTCTCGTACGCCTCGAGCATGGGCACGAGCAGCCGCTCCACCTCGTGCGCCCGGCTGCCCGGCAAGATGCCGACGACGAAGGCGCGCTCGGTGAGACCGAGGGCCGCGCGCGCATCGGCGCGCGAGAGCCGCCGCGCCTCCTGCGCCGGGTGGCCGACGTAGCGCGCGTCCACCCCGTGCGCGCGCCACAGCTCCTCCTCGAACGGGAGGATCACCGCCAGCCGGTCGACGTGCGGCCGCAGGCTGGCGGCGCGCCCTTCGCGCCACGCCCAGATCTGCGGCGCGCCGTACCACAGGACCCGCGTGCCGGCCGCGTGGAGCCGGGCGGCCAGGCGCAGGTTGAACTCGGTGTAGTTGACCAGCAGCGCGGCGCGCGGCTTGCGCTTGCCGATGGCGTGCACGAGCCGGGTGTAGGCGCCCGCCACCTGCGCTCCGCGTCGCGCCACCGCGGCGAAGCCCATCGCGGTGGAGCTGCGCAGATCGCTCACCAGCTCGAGCCCCGACGCTGCCAGCGCGGCGCCGCCCATCCCGAACGCGTGCTCGCGCGCGGACGGTTCGAGGCGATCGAGCACCGCCGCTGCCGCCGCGTCGCCCGACTGCTCGCCCGCGACGACGAGCAGCTTGCCGTCAGGCATCGGAGGCCCCGGAGCTCGCGGCGCTCGTCTCGTTCGCCGCCGGCAGCTCGCGGACGAGCGCCTGCACGATCGCCTCGCCG
>JAMFST010000252.1 GCA_026225435.1 Labilithrix luteola | reverse complement strand
GCCTGCGCTACCGCGGTGGCAGCGACGAGATCGACCTCGATCGCACCCTCGAGGCGCTCGCCGCCAGCCCCTTCCTCGACGAGGACGACATCGTCGTGCGCGATCGCCTGCGGACGCGCCGCTCGGTGGTCCTCCTCGTCGACGTCTCCGGCTCGATGGTCGGCGAGCGGGTGCGCACGGCCGCGGCCACGGTCGGCGCGCTCTCTGCCGAGCTGGCACGCGACAGCCTCGCGGTCGTCGCCTTCTGGTCCGACGCCGCGGTGCTCGTCCGCTTCGGCGAGCAGGTCACCCCCTCCGGCGTGCTCGCCACCGTCCTGCGCGTCCCGGCCAAGGGGCTCACCAATGTCCATTTTGCTCTCGCCACCGCCGCCGCGCTCCTGCGCACCGTCCCGGCGCCGGGCTCCCGCGTGCTCTTGCTCTCGGACTGCGTCCACAACGCCGGCCCGGATCCGCGCCTCGCCGCCAGCCGCCTCCCGCGCCTCGACGTGCTCCTCGACACCTCGGGCGAGACCGATCACGACCTCGGCCGCGACCTCGCCCGCAAGGGGCGCGGCCAGGTCCGCGCGATCCGCACCTACCGCGACGTCGCGCCGGCGCTGGGGGCGATCTTCGCTCCGTAGCGAGCCGTGTCCGCGGCCACGCCGAGCGCGAACGAGACCAGCCCCACCATCAGCTCGAGATCGCCTTCACGACGACCGGCACGAAGACCACCGCGCCCCCCTGCGCTCCGTGGGGATCGACGCGCACGATGAGCTCTCCCTTGCCTTCGTGACCGCCCGCCACCACGTCCACCTCGACGTAGATGGCGCCGCTCCGGATCCGCTGTTCGTCGCCGAGCGCTGCCGCCTTCTCGGTCCACTGGAGGACGCCGTCCGCGCGCGCCGCGGGGAGTCGCGCCTCGGGGAGCTCGGCGGTCATGATGGCCAACCCCTCGCGGCTGGCGAAGGGGGCCTCGTCGTCCGCACCTTCTCGCGTGGCGCGCTCCGATTCCCAGGAGGTCCGGGTCACCACCACCAGCTGGTGCGCGAGAGCCGAGCCGCCGACGACCACGCGCGCTCCTCGCCCGTCACCTCCGGCGCTATGAGCGCGCAGCCGCAGCCGGCGCAGCTCGTGCACCGGGACCTCCAGGGGATCGACGAACACCGCGCTCAGCTGGGCGAGCGCCGGGGGACCGTCGACGAAGCGAACCTCCTCGCGGCGGCGGAAGGCGACGAGCATCATCCCTCCGAGCGTCGACCCGCTGCCGTGCAGGCCGAGCGCCTCGGTGACCTTCTCTCCCCGCGTGCGCTCGTCGCGAGGCGCGTCCTCCTCGGTCCCGTCATCGCCGCCGTTGCCGTCGCTGTCGGCAGTCGCGGCGACGTCGGGCAGGGCAGGGGGCGCGGCCGTCTCGCCCGCGCGAAAGAGCAGCAGCTGCACCTCCGTGAGCCCCTGCTCGAGGACCACCAGCACCTCCGCCGAGAGCTGCTGCGACACCCAGCGAGCGAGGTCGACGGCGCCTTCTCCGTCGACGCCTTCGCACTCGAAGGCCATCCAGGGAAGCACCCAGGGGAGCGGCCCGAGCGGACCGATCTGCACGTGGACGTCGGCGTGCTCGCGCGGCTCCACCTCGACGAGCTCGCTGGAGCTCGTCATCCGTGCCCGCAGCACCCCGGCGAGCGCGTCGCGAACGTCGCCGGCATCGGCGTCGCCGCGCCCCAGGTAGAGCTGCGCGCGGGCGGTCAATTACACGAACGCGTGTCGAGCATCAGCGGCGGGTTGGGCGCCTGGTTGAAGTCGAAGGCGCCCATGAGATCGTTCGCCCCCTTGTCGCGCGCGTTGGGATCGAGATCGTTCAGCGTCTGCGTCGCGTGGAAGATCTTCTCCGTGAAGGTCAGCATGCTGACCTGCTCGGCCTGCTCCTTGAAAATGAAGCCCGGCTTGGCGTACGGCGAGATCATGATGAGCGGAAGGCGGAAGCCGAGGCCGTACGGCGCGTCGGGGTTGCAACCGTACTGCACCGGCGGCGGGACGTGGTCGTACCAGCCGCCGAAGTCATCCATCGTGTAGAAGATGACCGTGTCGTTCCAGTAGGGCGAGGCCATGATCTCGTTGACCTTGCTGACGGTCCAGTTCTCCCCGGTGCACAGCGACAGCGAGAAGCCGAGCAGGCTGCCGGGGTGCTCGTCGCTGGTGTCCTGGTTGATCAGCCAGCTGACCGCCGGCAAGGTCCCGTTGGCCACGTCCATGTCGAACTGATCGTAGGAGACGACCTTGCTCCAGTCCGTCCCGTTCCTCACGGAGCTGATGGCGTCGAACATGCTCCAGATCTCGCTCGCGCCGACGCCGAGGTACGTGTAGTTGGAGCCGTAGAACTTCCAGTCGACGCCCGCCGGCAGGACGTCGGGCAGCGAGGGGATGTTGAAGCACGGGAAGACGTTCTGCGAGGTGCAGGTGCTCTGGTTCTCCACCGGGCACGTGTCGCCCGTCTCCTCGTCGCAACCCCAGTACGGGTGGAGCTTGAGGTAGTCCGGCGGCACGTCGAGCGGCGGGTTGGAGGTGGCCCAGGCGGCCTGGCCGGCGACGGTCATCATGTGACCGGGGAAGCTCGGGCCGAGCATGCTGGCGAAGAAGTGATCGGCCAGGGCGAAGTGGTCCGCGTAGGCGTAGTAGTTGGGGATGTCCTCGCGGTGGTACTGCGCGTAGACCTGATCGCCGACGCCGGCGTCCGCGCCGGTGATGTCCCAGCCGTCCATCTTGCCGTTGTCGAGATCGGTCAGCGCGCACGAGTGCTGGTGGCACATGTCGAGCGGCGAGTCCGGCGCCTCCGGGCAGTCGATGTAGCCGCGCGTCTGCGAGTAGCACTTGTTGTTCGGCGTCCCCTCGACGCCGGCGTCGCTGCCGTCCGGCTTCGTGTAGCTGCCGAAGAAGCTGTCGAAGGTGTGGTTCTCCTTCACGACGAAGATGACGTGCTTGATCGGGTTCGGCCCCGAGGCGGCGTCGCTTCCGGTGCCGGCGTCGCCGATGGGCTGCGTCGACCCATCGCTCTTCGACGAGCCGCCGTCGGGTGTGGGGCCGTTGGGGAAGGTGATCGCGCCCCCATCGCCGCCGCTGCCGGAGCCATCGCCGTCGTCGGTGCTGCCGCAGGCGGTCAGGGCCAGGGAACCGAGCGAGCCGACGAAGGCGAACGCTGCGGCAAGAAAGACAAAAGAGGGGAGACGACGCGGCATTCCGGTCTTCCAACATTTCTGGACGCGGGGCCGGAAGGCAAGGCGAATTCGCCCACGCCCCGGTGAACAACTGGCAACGCAGCGCGCGATCGCGACGCGATGTCGCAGGGGCTTCCGACGGAAACGTGACGATGTGCGCGCCGTTTGTCACGATTCAGGGGCGATGAACCCGCTCGCCGAACGTCTGCTCGCCACGATGGACCGCAAGCACCACTGGGCCTACCCGTCGCTGACCGGCCCAGGGCTGGACCGGGGGCAGCTCCTGGTCCACTTCCGCCACGAATATGCGACCTACGTGCGTGACTTCCCCGTCTTGCTCGCCCGCGCGCTCGGGCAGGTTCCGCCGATCGAAGCGGTCCGCGTGTCGCTCGCCGAGAACCTTTACGAGGAGCAGACCGGGCGTCTGTCGGGCACCGCGCCGCACCCCGAGCTGTTCTTGCGGATGATGGAGGGGCTGGGATTCTCACGGCGAGACTTCGCCAGCGACGACGAGGGTGCCGGCCTGGTCGCCGGGCTCGTCCCGGAGGCGCGCGAGTACCGCGACTGGCTGCGTCTGCGCTCGGCAGGGGAGCCATGGCAGGCCGCCGTCGCGCTGCTCACCATCTTCGTCGAGGGGAGCGTGAACGAACGCGCGGAGCTCGCCGGCACCTTCGTGCGCGCACACGGCCCGGAGGCGGTGCTCCGGCACCCGCTGGTGGTCCACTACGGCTGTCCGCCCGAGGCGATGGAGCTGACGCGGGCGCACGCGGCGGTCGAGGGGGCGCATCGCGGGGACGCCTGGCGCTTCCTCGAGCACGTGCCCGAGAGCGGTCCGGTCGCCGAGATCGTCGCTTCCACCTGCGAGGAGGGGCTCACCCGCTGGCTCGCGTATCGCGATGCTGTCGCACGGCAGATGGGGCTGGTACGAAAGGCGGCGTGAAGGGCGCCCGCTCCGTACGTTTCCCGACTTCCGTTCTCCTCATGGTGGCGAGCGCCGCGGTCGGTGCGGCTGCGCTCTCCTGCAGCAAGCACGACTCCAGCGACGCCGGCGTGGACGCGGCGGCCGACGCGGAGGCCGCGGCGCTCTCGTTTCCCGGTGCGACCGCCGACGCCGCGGTGGCGATCCCGGAGGTGATGCGCTCGCGCGAGGAGGCCCACGTCTTCGCGCCGCGCACGCCGGCCAAGGCGGGGCAGATCGTGCAGATCCCCGCGGGCAAGCTGCTCGCAGGGAGCACCCCGGGCGATCCGGGGCGCGATCCGACGGAGGAGCCGGCGGAGGTGCCCGTGGACCTCGGCGCCTTCGGCATCGACGCGCTCCCGTTCCCCAACGATCCGGCGCAGCCCACGCGCACCGGAGTCACCCGCGAGGCGGCCGCCGCCGCTTGCAGCGAGCATGGCGCGCGTCTGTGCACCGAGCTCGAGTGGGAACGCGCCTGCAAGGGGCCGAACGACGCCGCCGACGCCGGACCGGGCGCCGACGAGCACGCGACCGGCCGCTACTGGAACCCCGACTGCGACAAGGAGCCGGCCACCTGCGCCAGCCCCTCCGGCGCGCGCGCGATGGGCGCCACCCGCGAGTGGACCGCCGGCGACGACCAGCGCGGCGACGCCCATCGCTGCGCCGGCCGCACCGCGACCGCGCCCGACAAGAGCGATCCCGGCGCCACCTTCCGCTGCTGCCACGGCAACGCCAGCGCCGCCGCGGTCCCCGAGCCGGCCACCAACGTCCCCTTCCGCCGCCCGAAGCTCGACGCCGGCGAGATCGCCGCCATCTTCGCCAAGGTACCGGAGCTGTCGCGCGTCGCGCAGGACGTGAAGTTCTTCGACCCGGGCGATGCCAACGCCATCGCCAACAAGTCCACCGGCTCACGGGAGAACGTCACCTTCACCGAGTCGCCGGTGCTCTGGTCACCGGAGCCGGGCGCCGAGCTCCTGGTGGTGGTCGGGCACGGCAAGTCGAGCAGCTTCGTCGTCGCGCTCTACCCGCTCGCCGGCGGCAACTACCGCCTCGCCTCGTCGTTCCTCATGCAGAACGATCTGTCGCCGGTGGCGCTCGCCTTCGACCCGCATCGCCGCAAGGAGCTGATCTGGACCAGCTGCTGGAGCTGCGCCGGTGATCAGGGGCACGTCAGCCTGCGCGACGATCACCGCATCGTGATCGTCCAGGACTGAGCGCGCGCCGAGGCGTGCGCTACGCCGAGAACGTCGGCAGCACTTCGACGACGAAGCGGTAGCCGGCGACGTACAGCTCGTCACCGGCGGCGATGAGCTCCGAGAGGGCGCGCTGGCCGCGGACGAAGGTGCCGTTGGTGCTCGACAGGTCGCTCACCACGGCGCGCAGATCGTTCCCCGGGAGGGCGGCGACCACGGCGTGCGCGCGGCCGACGTGAGGGGAGGCGAGCTGCAGCGGCGTCGAGCGGCTACGCCCGACGAACACCGCCTCGCTGCGATGGAGCGGGAACGCGGTGCCGAGCGGAAATTGCACCTCGGCCGGCGGGAGCGTGCCGCGGAAGGTGAGGTGGAGGCACTCGCCCGAAGCCTCGAGCGGCTCGAGCGCGAGGCCCACCGCCGGCAGCAGCTGATCGTCACCGCACGCGTACGCGTCGGCGAGCCACTCGACGTAGACGGTGAGCGCGTCGGGCAGCGCCTCGATGCGCGCCTTCGCGTCGTCCCCCACCATGAGGATGACCGGGATCTTCGCCTGCCGCAGCGCCGCGGTGATCGCTTGCGCAGGGGGAGTGTCGACATCGACGACCACCGCGCGTGCGCCGCCGGCGGCCGTCGCGGCGTCGGGGGCGTACTTCGTCGGGTCCTCGATCGAGGCCCGGTGCCCTCCCAGGTTCAGCAGCTGCGCCCAGCGGCTCGCGTGCTCGCGGGTCGCCAGGACCACGATGCGAGGTTCTTCTCTTCGCGGCATACGTAAAGCTCACATGTCCGGTGCCGATCCTGCAACTTGCTGGACCGTGGCGGCCCGAGATAGCCTCCCGTACCGTGACGCTCGCCAGCGACGAGACCGAAGCAAGCGGCCCGGCCACGTCGGCCGCGCCGATGCCCACCTCGCCGCTCGCGCGTGAGGAACAGCTCGCCAAGGTCCCGCTCTTTGCCGGCCTGACGCAGGAGGCGCTCGCGCGCATCGCCGCGATCAGCCACGAGGAGCAGCATGCCACCGGCACGCGGATCTTCCAGTACGGGGACGTGGGCGACAAGCTCTTCGTCCTCGTCGAAGGCCGGGTCCGCATCTCGCGCGAGGTCGCCGGGATGGGGGAGGAAGCGCTCGCCGTGCTCGGCCCGGGCGAAGTCTTCGGCGAGATGGCCCTCTTCGACGAGTCGCCCCGCTCCGCCGACGCTCGCGCTCACGAGCGCTGCCGCCTGCTCGTCATCAACAAGGAGGCCTTCGACGACCTCCTGTTCGTCGAAAAAGACCTCGCCTACGAGGTCCTGTGGAGCTGCGTCCGCATCCTCGCCGCCCGCATCCGCGACTCCAACGACAAGCTCACCTTCCTGAGCACCTCCGCCAAGTTCTAGCGCCCAGTTCAGCGGTTAGTTGCAGCCTGCACAGACGGTCCTTGACCTGGTGACGTGTGTTCAGTAGTCTGCCGAGCGTGATGGTCGGACTTACTGAGCGGCAGCAGATGGTTCTGGATTACATCCGGCAGTCGATCAGCGACCGCGGGTACCCCCCCACGCTCCGCGAGATTGGCGCCCGCATGGGCATCCGCTCGACCAACGGAGTCAACGACCACCTGCGCGCTCTCGAGCGCAAGGGCTACCTCACCCGCGAGGACATGAAGTCCCGCGCGCTCCGTCCGGTCTCCCTCGCCGCGAGCAACGGCGAAGCGACCAACGGCGTCGCCGCCAACGGCAACGGGTCGCATGCGTCCCATCCGTCGCACGGCGCCTCCAGCACGCACGGCTCCGCCCGGTACGGCGCGTCCGAGCAGGTACCGCTGGCGCTCGAGGGGATGGACGACCTGCGGGATGACGACTTCGTCGAGATCCCGGTCCTCGGCCGCGTCGCCGCCGGCGTCCCGCTCCTCGCGGAGGAGCACGTCGTCGACACGGTGAAGATCGACCGCGGCCTGGTGAAGGGCGGCCGTGAGGTCTTCGGCCTCAAGGTCCACGGCGACTCGATGATCGAGGCCGGCATCCTCAGCGGCGACTACATCTTCGTCCGCAAGCAGCTCACCGCCCAGCGCGGAGACATCGTCGTCGCCCTCATCGGAGACGAGGCGACGGTGAAGTATTACTACCCGGAGAAGGACTACGTCCGCTTCGAGCCGGCGAACAAGGACATGGCTGCCATCCTCGTGCGCGCCGTCGACTTCCGCCCGACGATGCTCCTCGGTGTGGTGGTGGGCGTCTTCCGCCGTCTCTGACAAGCCGCTGACGAACTGAGGTAGCCTCGCGTGATGTGCGTCAAGCGCGAGCGCGTCCTGCGAGGTGGCCTCTTCCTGATGGGCTGTCTCGTGTGCTCGGGCTGCGCGGGGTCGTCGCGTGACGCGTTGATCGCCGCGGCGGAGCATCGCCTCGAGGAGGCGCGCACCAGCCGTCGCGACTCGGGTGGGGACTCGGCCTTCGAGGTCTACGACGCGGAGGAGCACCTGATCGACGCCCGGGCCGCTCGCGACGGGCGCCTGGGGATCGGCGGCACCGGCGACGCCCGCGCCGCGTACCGAAGCGCCGAGCAGGCCGTCGTCCTGCCCCGTTGACCCGGCAATCGTTGTAAAGGAGTCAGGTGGCGTTTCTTCGCGCGCGCATCCTCGGGTGCGTCTTTCTGATCGTGTCGCTCCTGTCTTTGGCGCTGGCTCCGCGAGCCTTCGCGTCGAATCCGCGGGTCGAGAAGGAGGCCCGTCTGCTCGACAAGAAGGCGATGGACGAGGACTACCTCGGCACCGCTTTCACCAAGGCGCAGGATCGGCTG
>JAMFST010000251.1 GCA_026225435.1 Labilithrix luteola | reverse complement strand
GGTCAATTGTATGCTGGCGTCGGGTCCGACTGCAACGCCTGCATCGAGGCGGACCCCACGCGCGCGACCGTGCAGCAGCTGGCTCTCGACGGCGGCGCTACCACGACCAAGGCGGCTCGCGTGCGCAACGCCATCGGCATGGCGGTCAACCCGAGCACCGGCACGGTGTGGGCGGGTGGCGCCGGGCAGGACAATCTGCCGCTCGGACATCCGTACGAATGGTTCGACGCCGTGACCCTGCACCCGGGCACGCCTGACTACGGCTGGCCGGCCTGCGAGGAGAACCAGCACGCGTACATCGACGGCTCGGTCTGCACCAGCGTCGTCGAGCCGCGCATCGAGCTGCCGGCGTACTCGACGATCATCGGCGCCACCTTCTACCCGACGGTGGGCGTGTACAACCTGGGGTCCGCCTACCAGGGGGGCGTGTTCATCACGTCGCACGGCTCGTGGCACACCGAGGCGAGCTCAAACACGTACTACACGTCACCGAAGGTGGTGTTCGTCCCGATGAACGGCGATGCGCCGGTCACCGCGGTCGACTGGACCGATCCGACCAAGCAGTGGACCACGTTCATCGACGGGTTCCAGCCGACGGGCAATACCCGCATCGGCAAGCCGACCGGTATCGCCGTCGGTCCGCAGGGGTCGCTCTTCGTGGCCGACGACCTGACCAATCAGGTCTACCGCGTTCGCCACTACGCCAACTGAACGGTCACGGGAGCGACTGGAACCACTGCCACGTCAGCGCGCGGTACTCCTCGCGGATGGTGTGGTTCCAGGCGGCGGGCCAGGCGGGGTTGGCGTAGCCGTCCTCGCAGAAGGTCACCGGTGCGCGGCAGCCGCGGTAGGTGCGGCAGGCGTGCACCGGGTCGACCAGGTCCGACGCGGCCGCGCAGCCGGATTCTTCTTTCCAGATGTTGGTCGCGTCGACGCCCCAGGCGAACAGCTCGTCGGGGTCGACCGTGCGGTGGGTGACGAGCGCGGGGATGGAGCCGCAGCCGGTCTCGTGCGAGCCCATGCTGCCGTCGCCGACGGCGATCGCCTTCACCCGGTCGGGCCGGGTGCAGCCGAGGTGGTGCGCCAGCTTGCCTCCGTAGCTGAAGCCGAGCGCGAGGACGCGGGCGCGGTCGACGCAGAAGCGCGCGGCGAGATCGTCCATCACGTGATCGAAGGCGTCGAGATCGCGCGTGCTGCCCACGTCCCAGGTGTCGCCCGTGCCGTCGGCGGCTTCCGGGTAGACGACGAAGGCGGCGCCGTCGACGTAGCTCTCCATGGTGAACCAGCTGGCGAAGGAGGCGGCGCTGGTGTGCCAGCCGTGGAAGACGACGACCACCGGGTAGGCGCGCGCCGGATCGTAGGTCGAAGGGCCCCACGCGACGTAGCTCCGGTCACCCGCCTGCAGCTGTTCGCCTCGGGGTGACTCGTGCCGGACCCCGCAGCCGGCGCTCGGGCGAGTCGCGCTCGTCCGGGCCGCGGGCACGAACGTCGAGGGGCGAAAGGTCGGATCGGCGCGCGCCTGGCGGTGGTGCACGTAGACGAAGGCGACGCAGATCGCGGCGGCGACGGCGAGGGCGGCGACGAGCGCGCCCGTGCGGCTCACGGAGGAGCGGGCGTGCCGTAGACGGGCTGGGTGAGTCCGCCGTCCTTGTCGAGGAGCCCACCGTCGTCGGTCGAGGCGTCCGCGCCCGTCGTGCCGCCGTCGGCCGCGACGAGGCCGCCGTCGGCGACCGGTGCGCCGTAGACCGGCTCCGTCATGCCGGCGTCGCTGCCGGCGTCGAAGGCGATCGGATCGGCCAGCCCGTAGGCCGGCTGGGCGACAGGCTCCGACGAGGAGCAGCCCACGGCCAGCGCGGCGCTCGCCAGGATGGCCGCGCGTGACCGGCGCGGGCCGGGGCGATCGTCGAGCCGCGAAACGGGCGCGGTCGCCGAGATCGGCGCCTGGCAAAATGGACAGGTGGAATCGTGCGCCCGCACGTGGCGGGAGCAGGCGTCGCAGGTGGCGAATCCGGAGACCATCCGCCTATCTTCCCACGTCCCCGCCGGCCGGGTCGACGTAGGCGATCTGGTAATGCACCTGAGCCGCACCGGTGGTGAACCCCTCGATGCGCTTGTGCGAGACGCCGGTGGCACCGAGCAGCTCGAGCCCGCGCTTGAAGTAACCGATGGTGGCGTACTCCAGGTACGGGTGCCGGTAGGGCGGCGCCACCCCGGTGATGCGGTAGTGGATGATCCCGTCGTCCAGCGAGGTGTCCGCCGCCCCCTGGTCGAAGTACGTCCTGAAGAGCACGATCCCGTGCTCGGCGAAGCGCGCCACGCTCTTGTCCTGCAGGAGCCGCTTGTACGGCCCCTTCACCAGCGCCCACTCCGCGCTCGCCTCGCCGTAGTGGAAGTACTGGAGCGGGTCGTTCTTGTAGTAGCGACGCAGCAGCTCGTCCTGCAGCTTGAAGAACTGCTCGATGGGGATGGCCGTCGACGCCAGCACCGGCTCCTGGAAATAGGGGACCAGCTGCACGAGCTCGGCGAAGATCGCCGCCGCCTTCTCGTCGCCGAACTCCTGCGCGAGGAGCGCTCGGCGCGCGAGCAGCGCCGTCCCTTTGACGTTCATTCCGGTGTGCGGCATGGCGTGTTCAGGCCGGCTTCTTCCAGTCTTTGAGCTCCTCGCGCAGCTTCGTCTTGAGGAACTTCCCCGTCGAGGTGCGCGGGATCTCCGTGCGCTCGACGTACCCGTCGGGGAGCGCCCAGCTGGCGAAGCCCGGAGCCAGGTGCGCGCGCAGCTCGTCGTCGGTGGCGCGTTGCCCCTCCTTGAACACCACCACGGCCAGCGGCCGCTCGGTCCACTTGGGGTGCGGCACGGCGATGACCGCGGCCTCGCGCACCGCGGGGTGACCCATGAGCGCGTTCTCCAGCGCCACCGTGCTGATCCACTCGCCGCCGGACTTCACCAGGTCCTTGGCGCGGTCGGTGATGCGCACGTAGCCCTCGTCGTCGATGGTCACCACGTCGCCGGTCTTGAACCAGCCGTCGTCGGTCCAGCGGTCCTTCCCCTCGTCGCTCTGGAAGTAGCTGGCGGCGACCCAGGCGCCGCGCACCTCCAGCTCGCCGGGCGTCTTGCCGTCCCAGGGGACCAGCCCGTCCTCGTTGCGCGCGCGGATGTCGACGAGCGGCGACGGGATCCCCTGGGTCGCGCGCTGCGCGTACATTTGCGCCTCGGGCAGGTTCTTGAGCGACGCCTTCACGTAGGCGACGGTGCCGAGCGGCGACATCTCGGTCATCCCCCAGGCGTGGACGATGCGGATGCCGCGGGCGTCGAAGGAGCGGATGAGCGACTCGGGCGCGGCGCTCCCGCCCATGATCATGCGCATGTGCGGGACCAGCTTGCCCGTCCATCTGTCCGGGCTCTTCTCCAGCTCGGCCATGATCGCCAGGCCCACGGTGGGCACGCCGCCGCTCATGGTGACCTGCTCGCCGGCGAACAGCTCGAGGAGCGACGGGGCGTCGAGGAACGGGCCGGGGAACACCTGCTTGGCGCCGACCATCGTCGCGGCGATGGGGATCCCCCAGGCGTTGGCGTGGAACATGGGGACGATCGGCAACGCCGTGTCGGCCTGGCGGATGTCGAGCACGTCGCCCAGCGCGGCGCCCATCGAGTGCAGCACCAGCGTGCGATGCGAATAGAGCACCCCCTTGGGGTTCCCCGTGGTGCCGGATGTGTAACAGAGCCCCGCGGCGCGCTTCTCGTCGTCGGGCAGGCGCTTCAGATCGGCGCTCCCTCCGGCGAGGAGGTCCTCGTAGAGCGTGACGCCCGGAGGCAGCTCGAGGTTCGGGTTCGCGCTCACCACCCACACCTTGTCGAACTTCACCTTGTCGGCGAAGCGCAGGTAGAGCGGCAGGAGCACGTCGTCGACGAGGAGGAAGCGATCGCCGGCGTGATTGGCAATCCCGGTGATCTCCTCCGGGGACAGGCGCAGGTTGAGCGTGTGGTAAACGCCACCCGCCAGCGGCACTCCGAAGTACGCCTCGAGGTGCGCGTG
>JAMFST010000250.1 GCA_026225435.1 Labilithrix luteola | reverse complement strand
GGCGTTCGCGGCGGTGCCTCCGACCGGCACGTAGGCGCCGTGGAGCACGTGCGTCGAGGCAGTGCTCGTGGCGCCGCCGCTCCCGGAGGAGCCGCAGGCGAGCGCACCGGCGACGAGGATCGCGCCAGGGAACGCAGCGAGAACCGCGAGAGCGGCCGTCTTCATGACGAGCTCAGCTCCCGCTGTCGGACGCGTCGGTGCCGGCGTCGACCGGGGCGCCGGCGTCGATGACCACGGTGCAGGTGCAGCTGCCGTCGGAGCCGATGGTGACCTGGTTGCCACCCTGCGCGGCGCAGTCGGTGGCCGCGGCGACCGGATCGCAGAACATGCCGCTGCCGCTGCTGTCGCCCGCGCCGGCGTCCGAGCCCGAGCCCATCAGCGCCATGAGCGCGCCGTTGATGAGCGCCGAGAGGATCTGGCCGAGCAGCGAGCCGGCGTCGCCGCTGACGAGCGAGCCGCTGCCGCTGTTGACGAGGGTGGAACCGCTGCCGGTGAGCAGCGTGTCGCCGATGAGGTTGGCCGCCGACGAGGCCTCGATCGCCTTGAAGGGCAGCGACTCGGTCTCGCCGGTGGACGAGTGCAGCTCGAGGGTCGTGCTGCCGTCGAAGGTGTACGTCCCCTCGGCGCGGCACGCGGAGCCGGTGCAGTTGTTCTTGTAGGAGAAGTAGTCGCTGTCGCTGGTGAAGACGAGCGCGCGGTACTCGGCGGACGCGACCGAGTCGCCGACCGGGACGTAGGCGCCGTGCAGCGCGTTGGGGTTGGTCGACGCGGTCGAAGAGGACGAGGTCGAACCTCCTCCTCCGCAGGCCACGGCGAAGACGGCCATCGGGAAGGCAACAGCGGCGCAGAGGTGAACGAGCTTCATCGGAATCCTCCAGAAGTGACCCGCTGCGAGCGGGCAGAGACGGCGGGAAGTGGCGAGGCGGGAAGTGAGGAGCGGACTGGGAACTGGCTGTTCACCCGGCGGTGGATCCAGTGACCAGCGCGGTTGGCCCTCGCGGGGAGCACCGACACCGTCGCCATTTGGCCGGTCGACGGAATTTCCTGCGCGGAGGCAACCATGACTAGACTCCTATGCATGTCCCGTACTCCACGCGTCGCAGGGCGATCCGTCCTTGCGAGTGCCGTCTTCGTGGGCGCTATCGTGGCCTCGTGTGGCGCGCGAACCGGGCTGTTGCTCGATGAGCCCTTCCCCGTCACCGACGCGACGACGTCGGACGTCCGGGCCGATGGACCAGTGGGGGACGAGTTTTCACCAGTGGTCGAAGGTGGGTTTCTCGACGTCGTGACAGATTGTGCGACACCGACCTACTGCGACCCGTCCGATCTTTCGTACGTTTGGAAGTGCGGCGTACGGATCGAGCAGTGCAGCTCCCTCGAGCAGTGCGAGGTGCGCTGCAACGCGGCCGACGAGGACTGCGGCGCGCAGTGCGTGAACCCCTGCGCCGACACGCTCGGGCAGAACACCTCCAACGGCTGCGAGTTCTACTCGGTCGACATGGACGTGACGTCGGAGGCCGAGGGGGCCTGCTTCGCCGTGTTCGTCGTCAACCAGTGGAAGACCGGCGAGCCGGCCCGGCTGCAGCTGGATCGCGGCGGCACAGTGCTCCCCATCGAGACGTTCGCGCGCACGCCCGTGGGCACGGGGACGAACATCACGTACCAGCCCTACGACGCCAACGCGGGGCTGGCGACCGACCAGGTGGCCATCCTCTTCCTGGCGCGCGACCCGGCGGCCGCCAAGGGGAACCCGAGCGATCCGCAGACCCTCGCCTCGTGTCCGCCCGGCGTGACCCCGGCGGTGGTGGGCGATGCGGCGCTCCACGGCACCGGTCGCGGCGGCGCGTTCCATCTGACCTCGAACGTGCCGGTGGTGGCCTACCAGATGCTGCCCTACGGCGGCGGCAGCGCGCGCATCACCGGCGCGACGCTCCTCCTGCCCACCAACGTCTGGGGGACGAATTACCTCGTCGCCAACGCTTACACCGCGCCGCTCGCCTCGATGATCGACGAGCCGCGCGCCGGGCCGACGATGGACATCGTGGCCTCGCAGGACGGCACCACGGTCACCTTGCTGCCGACGGCGCAGGTGGAGCCGGGCCCCGGCGTGAGCGGTGGGCCGTCGGGAAACTCGATCGTCTACTCGCTCGACCACGGGCAGTACCTGCAGTTCACCCAGCCGGCCGAGCTGACCGGGAGCATCGTCGCCAGCGACAAGCCGGTCGCCGTCTTCGGCGGCAGCACCCTGGCCGACATCCCCATCACCCTGGTCCGCGCCGACAGCGCCGAGCAGATGCTCCCGCCCATCTCCGCGCTCGGCAGCGAGTACGCCGCGGTCCGTTACCGCGCGCGTCGCAACCGCGGCGACGAGAGCGTCCCCTGGCGCATCGTGGGCGCCGTCGACGACACGGAGCTCACCTACGAGCCGGCCCGGCCGACGGGAGCGCCTCTCCTCATCAACGCGCGCCAGGTGGTGGAGTTCGACTCGCCGGGCCCCTTCGTCATCCACGCGCAGGACGACTCGCACCCGTTCTATCTCGCGCAGTACATGACCGGCGGACAGATCGCCGTGGAGCAGCTCGACCCGCTCAACGGCGAGGGGGATCCCGAGTTCCTCAACGTGACGCCGCCGGGGCAGTACCTGCCGCGCTACACCTTCTTCACCGATCCGACGTACCCCGAGACCAACCTCACGGTGGTGCGCGTGAAGGACGCGGCCAGCGGCCTCTTCCCCGACGTCGCCCTCGACTGCGCCGGCACGCTCGGCGGCTGGGCGGCGCTCGGGACGAGCGGCACCTACGAGTTCACCCGCATCGACCTGTCGACCGGTGATTTTCAGGGGCAGAACGGCTGCAACAACGGCGTGCACACCATCGTCGGCACGCTCGCCGGCGGCAGCGGCACCGCGTCGTTCGGCGTCAACGTCTGGGGCTGGGGCAACACCCTCACCTACCCCACCGACAACGGCGGCAGCGACGAGGCGAACCCCGCGTTCACGCGCTGGGTTTCGTACGCCTATCCGGCCGGAGCGAACTTCCAGCCGCTCAACTCGGTCACCGTACCCGCCTCGCACTGAGGCGGTGGGCGGCGGCGGTCGCCGACCTTCAGATGTCGGTGAGCAGCGAAGTGAGCACGTAGTCGGCGGCGAAGACCGCGACGATGCTGGCGACGACGGCCTTGGCGGTCGCCTCGCCGACGCCGCGGGCGCCGCCGCTGGCGTAGAAGCCCTTCTTGCAGCAGATGATCGAGACGATCACGCCGAAGACCAGCGACTTCACGAACAGCATGTTCATGTCGCTCCACTGGACGAAGGTGCTGATTTTGTCGAAGAAGACGCCCGGGTCGATCGCCTGCCACATCACCGCGACGAGGTACGCGCCGAGCATGCCGGTCATGCCGAAGCAGACCGCGAGCAACGGCAGCATGAGCGTGGTGGCGATGACGCGCGGGACCACCAGGTACTGCACCGGGCTGACACCCATGGTGGTGATGGCGTCGATCTGCTCGGTGACGCGCATGTTCCCCAGCTCGCTGGCCATGGTGCTGCCGGCGCGCGCGGTGACGACCACGCCGGCGAGGACCGGAGCCAGCTCGCGGGTGAGCGCGAGCGCGACGACCCCGCCGAC
This sequence comes from Labilithrix luteola, assembly GCA_026225435.1. Lineage (GTDB taxonomy): Bacteria > Myxococcota_A > Polyangia > Polyangiales > Polyangiaceae > JAMFST01. The sequence continues at coordinate 689 of JAMFST010000250.1, read as the reverse complement.
CATCCCCTCGGCAGAGAACTGGCGGAAGCCGACGATGACGCTGACCGTGAAGGCCATGCCGGTGAAGAGGCCGACCAGCGCGACGATGAAGGTGGAGCCGGCGCCGATGAAGTCGAGCGCGATGAGCAGCTGGGCGAAGCGGTACGGCGGGCGGACCATCCAGGCGGCGGCGTTGACCGCCAGCATCACCATGGCCCCGATCTCGTCGAGGAAGGCGAGCAGCGGGTCGACGACCTTGTTGATCAGGCCGAAGACGACCGTGAGCGCACGCGAGCGCTCGGGCGCAGCTTCGACGTGCTCTGCCTCGGAGGATCCTGCCGCCACGCTCGCAAGCTAGCGCATTGTCGGCTCGCATGGCGCTAGAGGTTTAGCGACCGATGCTGCGCTCCGTCCTTCGCGTCCTGCTCGCCGTGGCCATGGTCTACGTCGGGGTGCTGCACTTCCTCCGGCCGGGGGGCTTCGTCAGCATCGTGCCCAGCTACCTGCCGGCGCCGCTCACCTTGGTGCTGGTGAGCGGCTTCTTCGAGGTGCTCGGCGGGCTCGGCTTGCTGATCCCGCGCGTGCGGCGCGCGGCCAGCTACGGACTGGTCGCGCTGTACATCGCGGTGTTCCCGGCGAACGTGAACATGGCGGTGCACCACCTGCCCTTCGGCGACTCCCCCACCCCGGAGTGGCTGCTCCTGCTTCGG
>JAMFST010000249.1 GCA_026225435.1 Labilithrix luteola | reverse complement strand
TCTCCACGATGTACCCGGCGAGCCCCGCGGGGGAATCGGTGAGCGCGTAGGCGACCGTCTGCGGTTTGGTCTCGTGCAGGTGGCTGTAGCCCCCCTCCGCCTTCACCCACGCATCCGACTGGTCCCAGTACGCCGTCTCCTCGGGCGTGGCGGCGGCGCCGATCTGCGAGCGGGTCGGCAAGAAGAGGCGGCCGAGGTAGTTCAGGTGAACGCCGATGAGCCGGTCCGGATGCAGCTGGCCGAGGCACGTCGAGACGATTCCACCCCAGTCGCCCCCTTGCGCAGCGAAGCGCGGGTAGCCGAGCGCTTCCATCAGCTGCACCCACAGCGCAGCGATGGGCGCGGGCGACATGCCTGGCCTGGTCGGCGGCGAGGAGAAGCCGTACCCGGGGAGCGACGGCACCACCACGTCGAACGCGTCCGCCGGATCTCCACCGAAGCTGGCCGGGTCGGTGAGCCGCGGGAGGATGCCGAGCATCTCGAAGACCGATCCGGGCCACCCGTGGGTGAGGATCAGCGGCATCGGCGCAGGACCGGCGGGCACGCCCGTCGGTCGCTTGGCCCGCACGTGAAGCGCGTGGATCTCCTGATCGCCGAGGCGCACCATCACCTGCGGAAAGGCGTTCAGCCGCGCCTCCTGCGCGCGCCAGTCGAAGCTCTTCTCCCAGTACGCGCAGAGCTCCTGCAGGTACGCGAGATCGGTCCCGTCGGACCAGTCGTGCACCAGCGAGGTCGGCCAGCGCGTCCGCGCGAGGCGTTCGCGGAGGTCGATGAGCTCCGCTTCGGGGATAGCGCTGCAGAACGGACGGACGACGGCTTCGCTGGTCATGATCAGAACCTCCCGAACGTCGGTAGCACGCTCGCCGTCGCCGGCACCGGAGCGGACGACGGCCGGGTGACGAAGTAGACGGTGAGCGCGCTGGCGAGCGCGACCACGGAGACGCCGAGCGACACGTCGGCCAGGAGGAGACTGCGACGCGCCGTGTCGACCTCCGACTCCGAGCAATCGTGCGTGCAGTCGATGACCTCGCCGCGCTGGTGCAGGCCGGTGAGGCCGAAGTACCCGAAGCTGCCGAGGCCGGCGACGGTGACGCCGCCGAGCACGTAGGTCCAGGGCGAGACACCGTGAGTCACGGGGGCAAGCACCTTGGGGGCGAAGTCGAAGACGAAGCGCTGGGCCTTGACCCCCTCCACCACGGTCCCCTTCTGCGTGCGCGTCTGGCCGTCGGGCAAGGTGACGGTGAAGGAGTGCTCACCCGGGTCGACCGGCTGCGCGCGGCCGTCGATGCGGGTGGCGAACGCGGCGCCGTCCATCCGTACATCGGCGGCGGTGACCTCCACGTCCCCGTCGCGGCGGACATCGACCACCACGGTGGGGAGCTCCGACTGGACCTCGCCGAGCCAGCGCAGGCACTCGGGCTGGAAGACGGCGGGGCACGGCGCACGCGAGCAGATCACCAGCTCGTCGCGCGCCGCAAGCAGCCGCTTGGCGCGGCGCAAGCGCTGCCCCTGCTCGTAGGCCGAGCGGCACACGGTCTTGCTCGTCTCCTCGGCGCGGACGGCGGGGGCGGCCCCGAGCAGCGCCGCGAGCAGACTCCCGGCGACGAGCATCCGCCCGGAGGTGGTCACTCGCACTCGGCCTTGGGGATGTGGATCCCGTCGGCGTCGACGGTGTACGGCGGATCGCAGCGCGGCGTTACCGGGGCCTTCGGAGGCGTCTGCCCGGCCGGCTTGATGGCCGCCGCGCCCTTGCTCTTCGTGGCCGCCTGCCGCAGCGGTGCGCCCGGCGCAAGAGGAGCGGGCGGAGCGACGAGAGGGATCGTCGAGGCGACCGCCGTGACGAGCGGAGGCGTGGGCAAGGGGGCCGGCGTCGTCTCTGCGGGGGGCGCAGGCTGCGCCGACACCTTGACGACCGACGCCGCCGGCGCTGACGACGTCACCGGATTCGCGAGCGGGCGGCGCCAGGCGACCCCGAGGAGCGCCGTCACGACGGCTCCCGCCAGCGCCGCGAGGGTGAAGCGCGCGGCTCCGCCACCACGCGGGCGCTTGCGCGGGACCGCCTGCGGCATCGGGGTCGCCACGCTGATGCTGCTCACCTGCGACGTCACCTCGGGCGCCACCGCCGCCGGGAGCGGACCCGACGAGGACGCCACGAACGCCCGCACCGGCTGGATGGCCGTCGGCAAGGTGTCGACCCGCAGACCGGAGAGGTCGCGCCGCTCGATGACGGCGATCTGCGCGGCGCGCTGGGCGAGGATCGCGCTGGCGACCCGCTGGACCCACTCCCCCACCTCGCGCGGCGACGCCGGGGAGAGCGCGCGCTCGAGGGCCCCGGCGAAGTCCAGCGCGCTGGCGAAGCGGCCCTCCGGCTCGCGCGCGAGACCACGCAGGACCAGTGCGTCGAGCACCGCGGGCACGTCCTTGCGGTAGTGGCTGGGCGGATCGATCTCCGCGCTCAGCACCTGGAGGACGACCTCGCCCGAGCTGTCACCGACGAAGAGACGGTGCCCGGTGAGCGTCTCCCACAGCACCACGGCGGCGGCG
>JAMFST010000248.1 GCA_026225435.1 Labilithrix luteola | reverse complement strand
CGGCCGGCCAGCACCTCGCGCTCGGTACCGGCGGGAAGCTGACCCTGGACGTCGAGGCGCAGGGGCGACCGGGGCCCTACGCGCTCCTGGCGCGACGCGAGCGCTGGCAAGATCCAGCGTTCGCGCAGCACCCGCTGGCGGCCTCCCGCATGCTCACCGCCATCGCCGCCGGCACCGCCGCCTCGCTGGGAGCAGCGGCGGGCGCGGCGCGGTTCTACGCGGTCGACGCCGATCACGTGGTCAGCTTCGAGGCGACCGTTGCCCCGAACAGCTGCCTGCGCGTCGCCGCCGGCGCCGAAGGGAAGGGGACAGGGCTCGAGCTGCGGCTCCTCGATTCGGCCGGTGACGGCGAGCTCGATCGGAGCCACGCTCGCGACGCCGTGGTCGCCCGCGCCTGCGCCGCCGACAAGCCCCGCCCCATCCACGCTGAGCTCCGCGGAAGCAGCGGCGTGCTCGACGTCGTGGTCGGCGTTCGCGCGTTCTAGCTCTAGCGGGCGGCGAGGTGCGCGAGAGCGGCGTCGGCGCGGTCGAACGCCACGCCGCCGACGCACACCGGCGCTCCGCTGCGCGGGACGAAGGCGACCCGGCAGGTGCGGGTGACGCCGGGGGCGATGCTGCCGAAGAGGACGTCGAGCGCGATCCCGACGGCGACGATGACGAGGCCCGCGAGGAGCAGCGACGGCGAGGCGGCGCGCGTGCCGTCGACCAGCGCGGCGACGCCGACGTAGCTGCCGACCGCCAGCGCGAGCAGCCCGGCGTAGAAGGCGAGGCGCGGGTAACGCACCTCGCGCGTGGCGCGCACAAGGCCGCCGCGGGCGATGACGATCTCCCGCTCTCCGAGGACGCGGCCGAGCATCACGGTGCGCGCGCGGATGCGGATGGAGGCGTCCTCGAGGGTGACCTCCGCGGGACGGCGATAGGCGAGCGCGAGGCGGCCGACGAGACGCAGCACCCAGCCGAGAAAGAGGATCCCGGTGAACGCGAGGTGCACGGTCATCGCGGCGCTGCGGGGCGCGGCCACCACCTCGCCGGAGAACCGTTCGGCGCCGCCGCTGGCGTTGCTGCCGGGCGGAGGGAGGAGGAGGCGCGAGAGCACCGCATCCCCCGTGGCACCGCCCGCATCGCCCAGCCGCGTACGGACTCGACGCGCGGTCGCCGACGCCGAGCCGGCGAGCGCAGCTGCGGCCACCAGCGCCTCGGCGCGCCCGAGGGTCGCGGTCGTGCCGCCCTCGACCTTGCGGATGATCGCCCCGAGCTCGGTCCAGATGCCGGCGGCGGCCTCTTCCGGCAGCGCCGCGTCGAGCAGCTCGGTGGCGTCGAAGGGCGTGTGCACCGCCAGCCAGAGGACGTCGCCGGCGAGCTGGTCGACCGGCCGCGCGTCGCCGGCCGCCTCGCGAATCCCCACGGCGGCGAGCGCCCGGGCGAGCGCGCGCTCGGCGTCGTCCTCGGGGCCACGGTCGAGCACGGCGAGCGCGTCTCCGAAGGGCGTCTCCACCTTGTCGCTGCGGACGCCGGCGTCGGCCGCGATGGTGCCGGCGCGGGCGCGCCCGCTGGTCCAGGAGCGCGCCTCGGCGGCGGCGAGGAGAACGCGGGAGGCCAGCTGGGCGATGGCCGCCGCGGCCTCGTTGGTCTTGAGCGCTGCGAGCGCGTCACGGTCAGCCGGCATTTTCGATTCCCCGCTCTACCTGAACAAGACCGCGTCGACAAACTTGGCCGACCGGACCGCCCTTTGCGACGGTGCGCTCACGCATGAAAAACGATCCCATCGACGAGCTGCGGGCCCTGCTCCGTGACCTGTTTGCTGCCAACGCGGCGGGCCGTGACTTCGCTCGCCACGCGCGGGCCCACGGCTATGTCGACGGCTACATGCGCGCGCTCGAGCAGAGCGGCGTGGAGAGCCGCGCGTCGCTCCTCGCCATCGTCTCCGAGGAGCGCACCCGCACCGCGGGGCCGGCGGTTCGAGAAGGCGATCGCGGGGCACGTTTCCACGAACGCCGCGCGTCGTAGGCTCTATTCCGCCACGAAGACGTAGTCGCCGTGGGTCTCGCCGGCGGCGTCGACGCTGCGGTAGGCGTTGCCGATCTTGCCGCTCCCGGGGAGCGGAAGCGGG
>JAMFST010000247.1 GCA_026225435.1 Labilithrix luteola | reverse complement strand
TGTCGCCGCGCACGCGAAAATTTCCGCGCTCGAATGCGATGTCATTGCGCTCGTATTGCAGGTCAATGAGCCGCGAGAGGAAAATTTCACGCGACATTTGCAGCCCGGTGCGGATTGGAATGATCATTTCCTCGTAATCTTCGCGGCTGCCGATGCCGTAGATGCAGGAGACGCTGGCGACGATGATGACATCGCGTCGTGAGAGCAGCGAGCGCGTGGCCGAGTGGCGCATGCGGTCGATCGCGTCGTTCACGATCGAGTCCTTGTCGATGTACGTGTCCGACGTGGGGACGTACGCCTCGGGCTGGTAGTAGTCGTAGTAGCTGACGAAGTACTCGACCGCGTTGTCGGGGAAGAGCTCGCGCATCTCGCCGTACAATTGTGCGGCGAGGGTCTTGTTGGGGGCGAGGATGAGCGTCGGCTTCTGCACCGCCTGGATGACGTTGGCGATGGTGAAGGTCTTGCCCGAACCGGTGATGCCGAGCAGCGTCTGGTGCTTCTCGCCGCCGTTCAGACCGGACACCAGCTGCTCGATGGCCGCGGGCTGATCGCCGCGCGGTTCGTAGTGGGTGGCGAGTCGAAAGCGTTCGGCCATGAGCCGGACATGGTCGTATGAGGGCGGCGAATTTGCTAGCGATGGTGGGGTGACCACGAAAAAGAAGGTGAGCGGGGAGACGACCGCTCCCGAGCCCGCCGCTGCACCGACCCGCCACGCAGCTGCTTCTTCGGCGAGCGCGAGCGCGAGCGGGGCGCCGCGGGTGGCGTTCCTCGGCCTCGGGACCATGGGTCTGCCGATGGCCACGCGGGTGGCGCAGTTTGCCCGGAGCGGCACGCGGGTGAAGTTCGAGCTCTCGGTGTGGAACCGGACCTCGAAGCGAGCGGCGCTGCTGGCGAAGATGGGCGTGCCCACCGCGCCGACCCCGCGCGAGTGCGCGCAGGGGGCCGAGTTCGTCTTCACCATGGTGAGCGACGTGGAGGCGCTGCGAGCGCTGGCGACCGGGCCGGACGGCCTGCTCGAAGGGCTGGGCAGGCGAGCCACGTGGATCGACATGTCGACCATCGGGCGCTCCGCGGCGCTGGAGATGGCCAGGCTCGCCGAGGCGCAGGGGGCGAAATTCATCGACGCGCCGGTCAGCGGCTCGGTCGGCCCGGCGGAGCGCGGCGAGCTCGCCTTCCTCGTCGGCGGAGCGGCGCGCGACGTGCAGCGGCTCGAGCCGCTCTTCATGGCGATGGCCAAGCGGGTCATCCACGCCGGGGACGTCGGCCAGGGGCAGGCGCTGAAGGTGGTGCTCAACGGCGTCGGTGCGCACCAGGTGATCGCCTTCACCAGCATGCTGGTGCTCGGCCTGAAGTCGGGGCTCACGCGGGCGACGCTGGTCGACGCCTTCACCAGCGGCCCCTTCGGCTCGCCGGCGATCGTGGGCAAGAAGGCCAAGGTGCTGGCCAAGGATTACTCGCCGGAGATCTCGCTCGAGATGAGCCGCAAGGACGCGCAGCTGAACCTCGACCTGCAGCAGGAGGTCGGCGTGGACCTGCCCGCGCAGCGCGAGATCCACAAGGAGATGAGCGCGGCGGTCGCGCAGGGGCTCGGCGCCGACGACGTGTTCGCGATGGAGCGGTACTACGGGAAGCAGGGGGCGCTGGAGAAGAAGGGGAAGGTCGCCAAGACGTGAGGCCGGGCGTGCTCGCCCGATTCGTCGGCCCTTCATGACGCGACTTTGCTCTACTCGGGGAGCAATGTCCGGCTCGGTGACCGCGTGCTCCACCTTGCTGGCGCTGGCACTGTCGCTCGCCGGATGCGGAGGTACGGCGACGACGGCGGCGAACGGCGCGACATCGCCTGCCGCGGCCACGGTGAGCCACGCACGTGCATTCCGCTCGCTCCCCGGCGGCGCCGAGCTGCACGCCGAGGATCTCGCGTACGACGAGGCGAGCCGCACCTTCTTCGTCGCCAGCACGTCGAAGCGGGCGATCCTCGCAGTCGACGCGACCGGTGCGGTGCGCGAGCTGGTGGCGCCGCGCACCGCGGGCATCGGCTCGGTGTGCGCGCTCGCCGTCGCCGGTGACCGGCTGTACGCCGCCTCGGCGGAGCTGCCGGAGATGGACGGCTATCACGACGCGACGACGCACCCGACGGCGCTGTACGTCTTCGCGCTGCACACCGGCGCGCCCCTGGGGAAGATCGTCCTCGCCAGCGACGGCAAGCCGCACGCGCTGACCGACATGACCGTGTCCGCCGTCGGCGTCGTGTACCTGTCGGACTCCAGCGGCGGGCAGGTCTACCGGCTCCCGCTCGGTGGCGACACACTCGAGCCGCTGACGCGCGCGGGGCAGCTCGGCTCGCCGCAGACGCCGGCGCTCTCGGCGGACGGTCACCATCTGTACATCGCGGACTACGACCACGGCATCGCCCGCCTCGACCTGGACTCGCACGAGCTGTCGTTCCTCGACGCGCCGCGGATGGACCTGCGCGGGATCGACGGGCTCTATCGCCACCAGGGGGAGCTGCTGGCGGTGCAGAACGGGACGCGCACGCCGCGCATCCTCCGGCTGCGGCTCGATCCGTCGGGGAGCCGGGTGGTGGTGCGCGAGGTGCTCGAGCAGCACACCGCGGCGGTCGCCGAGCCGAACCACGGCGTGCTGGTGAAGGACACCTTCTACTTCCTCGCGAGCTCCCCACCGGCGATCTGGGCGCTGCCGCTGGCCGAGGGTGGCGCCCTCTGAGGCGTGCGGTTGGACGGCGAATTCCTACCGTGGTAGGAAAAGTCATGACGAAGGCCGCAGCCAAGCTCTCGGTCAGCGTCCCTCAGGCTCTCGCCAGGAGTGTGCGCAAGCGCGTCGGAGCGCGCGGTCTCTCCAGCTTCGTCGCGCGCGCGATGCAGCACGAGCTCGAACGCGAGCAACTCGGCGTGTTCCTCGCGGAGCTCGAGGAGGAGCTCGGGCCGCCGGACGAGAAGCTGCTCGCCGAGGCGAGAGCGGCATGGCATCAGCGCTGATCCTGGACTCGGAGGCTATGAACGCTCTCGCTCGGCCGCGCGAGCGCGGTGCCCTCGCCAAGCGAGCCCAGGCCATCTTGACGGTAGCGCGCGAGGCCGGCGCGTTGATACGCGTGCCGGCGCCGGTGCTCGCCGAAGTCTGTCGAGGCGGAGCGTTCGACGCTCCGCTGAATCAGCTCCTGAACGGTCGTGGGATCGTTGTCGTCGAGCTTCGTGAGCGGGCTGCACGCACCGCCGGCCACCTGCTCGCACGCGCCGGCTTGACGTCGGCCCACGCCGTCGACGCCTTCGTCGTGGCCACCGCGCTCGAATACGGCAGCGCGACCATCGCGACAGGGGACGCAGAGGACATGGGCAGGCTTGTCGGGGGAGCGCCTGGCATTCGCGTCTTCCCTCTGTGACGTTGCGTCGCGTCAGGCCTCGATCATCGACGACTGACCGCTGAAGACGATCGCGTCGAGGAGCGCTTCCTCGTCCTTCACGAAGGCGAGGATCGGGTGGTCACGGCGGATGGCGATCTCGCCGCCGGCGTCGGGGAAGCCGCAGGCGATGGCCCCTTCGATCGATCCCGAGCGCCACAGCTCCTCGGCGGGCGTCGCGCTCGGCGCGGCCGGTGCAGTCGCGCCGAAGGTGACGCGGCGGCGGGTGCGCAGGCGCTCGTGCGTCTCGAGACCGCGCAGATCGTCGATGGGGTCGGTGATGACGTGGCTGTCGATGCCGGTGCAGAGACGCGCGCCGGCGGCGCGGAGGGCGCCGAGGTCGGGCAGGCCGTCGCCGAGGTCACGCTCCGTCGTCGGGCAGATGCAGGCGAAGGCGCGCGCCTCGCCGAGCATGCGCGCCTCGGCCGGTTCGAGCTGCGTCGCGTGGACGGCGACGAAGCGCGGCGAGAGCATGCCGTGGTCCGCGCACAGCTCCAGAGGCCGCTTGCCGGTCTCGGCGACACACTCCTCCACCTCGCGAATCTGCTCGGCGACGTGCATGTGCAGCGGCAGATCGTGCCGCCGCGCGTAGGCCGCCAGCGGCTGCAGCCAGGACGGCGGGACGGCGCGCACCGAGTGCGGCGCGACGCCGAAGGTGACGTCGGCGTGTCCGGCGTACTTGGCGCGGAGGCGATCGAGATCGGCGAGCACCAGGTCGACGTCCGGATCGCAGAAGCGCCGCTGCCCCGCTTCCGCCGGCAGTCCGGGCCCGGCGCGGTGGTAGGCGACGCGCAAGAGCGCGATGCGCAGACCGTTCTCGCGCGCCGCCTGGATGACCACGTCGCTCATCACCGTGCGGTCGTCGTACGGAGTGCCGTCCGCCTGGTGCTGGATGTAGTGGAACTCGCCGACGGTGCGGACCCCGGCGCGCCGCAGCTCGGAGAAGGCGGCCCGGCTGACGGCGTACATCGACTCGGGCGTGAGCTCGGTGGCCGTCTTGTACATCTGTCCACGCCAGGACCAGAAGTCGTCGGCCTTGGCGCCGGCGACGGGCTGCGGCCGGGGGCGCTGCGCGGTGCCGCGCATGGCGAACTGGAACGCGTGGGAGTGCGCCGTCGCCAGCGCCGGCAGGTGGAGCGTCTTGCCGTCAGCCGAGAGGCGGATCATGGGGCACCAGGGGGGAGGGTCGAGAGTGCGTGACAACGTCGCGGCGCAGGACGCGCAGCGCCAGCTCCGCTGCCAGGAGGGCCAGCAGGATGAGCGCCACGATCCAGGAGACGTCGACCTCGGCGTGCGCGCCGCCGGTCTTGCCCTTCGACTCGGCGGAGGCGACGGGGCGCGGACGCAGATCGAGCTCGGTCTCCACCGGGGCGGCGACGCGGATCTCCACGCGGTCGCCGAAGCCGATGCGGTAGGCGCCGACACGCTCCGGGACGACGAGGGCACCGGCGCCGCTGGTGGCGCCCCCTTCGTGCGGGGTGGCGAGCGGCACGTCACCGTCGGGGCCGACGACCTTGCTCGGCCGCGCAGTGGCGAACGACCAGGTGGTGCCGACGTCGCCGCGCCGCGGGGCCGCGCGCAAGCGAGCCGCGGACGTGAAGGCATCGAGGAGGGCGAGGAACGCCGGCCGCAGCGGCAGATCGCTCTGCGTGACCGAGAACGGCAAGGTGCTCACCCAGGCGTCGCCGTCCCCCAGCGTGCGCCGGGCGAAGAGCGGCGCGCCGTCCTTCCAGCGCGCCAGCGGCGTCAGGCGAGCGGCGTCGTCGGACGTCAGCGTCGCGCGCCCCCGCGGCGCCAGATCGAGGAGGCTGCTGGCGCTCTCGGCCAGCTCGGAGCCGACGCCATCGGCGCTCGCTCCCGGCACCGGCGACGGGGCCCAGGTGACCGCACCGGCGAGCACCGGATCGAACGACGCCCCCAGCGGGGCTGCGGCCGCGCGCGGACCGAGCGCGAGGAGCACCACGCCCCCGTGCTCGACGAAGGCGCCGACGGCGTGTCGCTGCTCGGGCGTGAGCCCCGGCGGATCGTCGATGATCAGCCCGACGAAGTCGGTCAGGTCCCCTTCCCGCTCCGGCGGCTCGGGGATCGGATGGACCGCGAGATCGAGGCGCAGCGCCGTCAGCGCCTGCTCGACGATCGGCGCGCCTCCGGTGGCGGTCGCCTGCTCGGCGTCGTCGGCCACCACGGCGATGGCGGTCGGGCCGGCCTGCACCACCGCGGGCGCCTCGTCGTCGGCGGCGATGGCGTCGTGACCGGTGAGCCGCACGCTGACCTCGGCGGCGTCCGCGCCGGCGCCGGTGAGATCGAGGCTGACCTCCCCGTTCTGGCCATTGGGCGCGGGCGCCGAGGCGATCGTCTTGCCCGCGGCGACCAGCTCCACCTGACGGCCGGCCGCGCTGGCACCGGCTCCGCAGGCGATGTCAGCGCGCAC
>JAMFST010000246.1 GCA_026225435.1 Labilithrix luteola | reverse complement strand
GGCCTCGTCGAGCGCGCCGGCCTTCTTGGGCTCGTTGAGGTTCAGGTCGGCCTTCTCGGCGGCCTTGAGCGACTTGCCGTCGAACTCGCGCAGGTGCTCCATCACGAACTCGTCCCACGGGTCGAGCAGGAACACGGCTTCGTAGCCTTTCGCCTGCAGACCCTCATAATACGGGCTTGCGAGGCAGGCTTCGCGGCTGCCGGCGGCGGCGCACCTCCACCCGACTGCCCGCTGTAGGCCGACGGGTCGAACTGCAGCTTGCCGAGCGCGCCGTGGAGGTGAAAGCCGTAGAAGCCGTCGGCCCGCTTGGCCTGCTTCATCCGCGGGTCGAGCATCTCCACCGACGCCGGCATCTTGCCGCTGGAGTCTCCGAAGAGCGTCTTGGCGAGATCGTTCTTGTCGCGGAAGGCCTCGTTCACCTTGAAGCGGATGTAGATGTCGGCGATCGAGTCGGTGGCCAGCTCGCGCATGCTGAGCTTCCCTTCGCCTTGTACATCGAGGTCGCCGCCGCTGGCGGAGACCTTGGTGATCTTCATCACGCCTTCGTTGGCCTCCCCCTCGAAGGTCAGGGTGCCGACGTTGAGCTTGGGCACGGCGATGGGGACCGCCTTGAGCGTCTTCTTCCCGTCGCCGACGGTGACGTCGGTGGCGGTCAGGGTCACGGTGCCGCTCCCCTTGCTCGCCTTCTCGTCGGGCATGTCGAGCTTCACCTTGCCGGACAGGTGCCCCTCGAGCGGCACCTCGATGGCCGACTTGAGGATGGCGATCTGCGACAGGTCGAGCCCCTCGAGATCGACGTCCACGTTGCGCGTGCTCCCCTTGTCGTCGAAGCTCCCCGAGGCCTCGCCGCCGAACGCATCCACTTTGAACGACACGTCCTTGTTGCCGATGAGCAGCGGCCACAGGGAGACGCGGGCGTGCCCCTCGTCGAGCACCATGTCGGTCGGCGGCACCTTGGGATCCGACGAGGCGGTCACCAGGTGCACCCCCTTGGCCGTGATGCCGGTGATCCACCACGAGCCGAGCTCGTCGATCTGCAGCTCCTGGTTCGAGTTGGTGGCGCGCTGCTGCTGGTTGAAGGCGACGACGATGCGCTCCTTCAGCCGGTCGAAGGGGAAGGTCCAGATGAAGAAGATCGCCACCAGGACCACGTAGGTGATCGGCAGGGCGATGCGCGGCGCCCAGACGGCGACGACGTCCTTCGCGTTTTGCTTGACGGTGTCTCTCACGGGGTCTTGCCGCCCTTCGTCGCATCGTCGGCCGCCCCGCTGGCTGCGGCCGCGGGCGTCACCGGCTTCTCCACGCGGTCGTACGCCGAGACGCCGACCTCGCTGTCGTACGCGTCGGGCTCGCCCGGGCGCCTGTGGATGTTGAGGCGGGTCACCGAGAGCGGCATGCCGCTGGTCTCGATCGACTCGAGGAACTTGCCGATGGCGTACATGCCGCCCTTCTTCAGGTGGACGCGCGTGCTCCGCTCCACGTAGCGCTTGCCGTGGGGGATGTCGGGGTTGTCGACCGAGTCGCTGACGTCCAGCTTCTGCGCGACCGCCTCCTGCTGCAGGTACCCGGCGAGCGCCGGCGCCTTCTTGGCGTAGCGCGCGGTGATGGAGTCCTTCTTGGCCTGATGCTCGCGCACCTGGGCGCGCGCGGCCTGCACCGCGTTGAGCGCCGAGGACAGCTCGTCGTTCTCGCTGGTGCGCGCCGCGACCATCGCCTCGAGGCCGATG
>JAMFST010000245.1 GCA_026225435.1 Labilithrix luteola | reverse complement strand
TGCGGCGGATGGCCGCGGTGGTGGACCGGCAGAACGAAGGGGACGCGGCGTACACGAAGATGGCGCCGGGCTTCGACGGCGTCGCGTTCAAGGCGGCGTGCGATCTGGTGTTCCAGGGACGCGCGCAGCCGAACGGGTACACCGAGGCGATCCTCCACGCGCGCCGCCGCGAGGCCAAAGCGGCGCAGGGGTCGCAATCGCGCTAGGCGTCGCCGAACATCGCCTCGAGGCGCAGCCGGGCGATGCGCTCGATCTGGGCGAGACAGGTGGCGATCTCCACCTCGCGCGGGTTCTCCAGCCGCTCGCGCATGGCGGCGATCACGCTGGTGCGCGTGTGCCCCTTCACCGCGAGGATGAAGGGGAAGCCGTGACGCTCGCCGTAGGCGCGGTTGAGCGTGGTGAGCTCGGCGTACTCCTCGGGGGAGCACTGATCGAGACCGGCCGCGTGCTGCTCCTTGCTGGAGGCGGCGGTGAGCTCGCCGCGGATGGCCGCCTTGCCGGCGAGCTCGGGGTGCGCGCGGATCAACCCGAGCTGCGCCTCGACCCCGGCGTCGCGCACGACCTGGCACATGGCGGCGTGGAGCGCTTCGACGGTGTGGAGCGGGCGCGCACCGACGACGCCTTCGGCTACCCACGGCGAGTGCTCGAAGATGCTCCCCAGCTGCGTGACGAAGTCCGCCGGCGACAGCTGATCGAACGCGGCGCTCATGACTTCACGCTCGTCACGACCGGCGCCGGGTGCTTCGCCCGCCAGTGCTCGGCGATCTCGATGCGGCGGCAGATCCACACGCGGTCGTGCTTCTCGAGGTGGTCGAGGAAGCGCTGCAGGGCAGGGAAGCGACCGGGGCGACCGAGCAGGCGGCAGTGCATGCCGACCGAGAGCATCTTCGGTGACTCGTCCCCCTCGGCATAGAGGGTGTCGAAGCTGTCGCGCAGGTAGTGGAAGAAGTGGTCCGCCGTGTTGAACCCCTGCGGCGAGGCGAAGCGCATGTCGTTGCTGTCGAGGGTGTACGGCACCACCAGGTGCGGCTGCGTCTGCCCGTCGGTCCTGGTCACCTCCGTCCAGAACGGCAGATCGTCCCCGTAGTAGTCCGAGTCGTAGGCGAACCCGCCATGGTCGACGACCAGGCGCCGCGTGTTCGGGCTGTCGCGGCCCGTGTACCAGCCGAGCGGCGCCTTGCCGGTGAGCGCGGTCTGGATCTGCACCGCCTTCTCCAGGTGCTCGCGCTCGATCGACTCGGCGACGTCCTGGTAGTGAATCCAGCGGTAGCCGTGGCTGGCGATCTCGTGCCCCAGCTCGACGAAGGCGGCGGTCACCTCGGGGTTGCGCTCGAGCGCCATGGCCACGCCGAACACGGTGAGCGGCAGCTTGCGGCGCTCGAATTCGCGGAGGATGCGCCAGACACCGGCGCGCGAGCCGTACTCGTAGATCGACTCCATCGAGAGGTGGCGCGCGGGGTAGGCGGCGGCGCCGATGATCTCGGAGAGGAACTGTTCCGAGCCCGGGTCGCCGTGAAGCACGCTGTTCTCCCCCCCTTCCTCGTAGTTGAGGACGAACTGCACGGCGACGCGTGCCTTGTTCGGCCAGTCGGCGAAGGGCGGGTGGCGGCCGTGGCCGATCAGGTCTCGCGGGTAGCGGGTGGTCACGCGGGAGAGCTTTTCACGTCTCGACGCCCCTGCCGATCCCGTTGAACCAGGCGTTCAGCGCCACGGCGGAGACGGTCGCCAGTAGGATGCCGCTGTGGAGCAGAGGGCCGAGCGCGTGCGGGAGGTGGTCGAAGACGTGATCGCCGACCACCGGCACCATCGCCAGCGCCAGGCTCACCGAGACGATGAGCAGGTTGTGCGGGCACGCGGCGAAGTCGACCTTGCCGAGGGTGCGGATGCCGTTGGCGGCGACCATCCCGAACATCACCAGGCCCGCCCCTCCGAGCACGCTCGGCGGGATGGCCGCCACCAGCACCGCCAGCTTGGGGACCAGGCCGAGGACGATGAGGATGGCGCCGGTGGCGACGC
>JAMFST010000244.1 GCA_026225435.1 Labilithrix luteola | reverse complement strand
GTCGCTGCACCTGCAGCCGCTGCTCGTCCCGCTGGTGCTGGCGATCTCCGGCCTCGGGATCGGCTTCGTCGCCTCGACTCTGGTGCACGGTCACCCCGGCGGGCTCGTCCTCTCGCGCTCGGGGCGGTTCGTCCTCGGCTTCGCGGTGGTCGTCGCCGTCGCCAACGTGCTGCTCTGGGCGCTGCGCTTCGCCGGGTTCTTCGGCGGCCCGGTCGCGGTCTGAGATCCTATTTACGAAACGGGATCGCCAAAGTCGCAACGTAACTGGATGGCTCATGCATCGGACGAGGCATACTCCCGTGCCGATGACCGTCACCCGCTCCGCCGCCACGCTTCTCCTCCTTTCGATGGCTGCTGCCAGCAGCGGTTGCAAGAAATCCGAGGCGGCCGAGGGGGCGGGCAGCGGCGCTGGCGAGAAGACCGATCTCGGTCCGCCGCTGAAGGTGAAGACCGTCGGCGCGGTCGACCAGCAGGTGCCCGAGTACCTGGTGCTCACCGGGGATCTCAGCGCCAACGAGCAGTCGGAGCTCGCCGCCGACGCGACCGGCAAGGTGATCGCCACCAACGTCGAGCGCGGGCAGATGGTGAAGAAGGGGGACGTTATCGCCACCCTGGACACGCGCAGCGCGGCGCTCAACCAGCAGGCGCTCCTCGCGCAGGCGAACTTCTCGCGCTCGCAGGTCGACCTCGCGCAGCAGGAGTGCCAGCGCGGGCAGCGGCTGTACGACAGCGGCGCAATCAGCAAGGCAGAGTACGACCGCACCATGTCGACCTGCTCGACCACGCGCTTCTCCCTCGAGGCGGCCGAGGCGAACCGCAGCATGGCGCAGAAGACGCTGGGCGACGCCAACATCCGCGCCCCCTTCTCCGACACCATCGGCGAGCGCTACGTCAACATCGGCCAGTACGTGCAGCCGCAGACGCGGGTGGCCTCGGTCTACCAGGTGGATCCCTTGCGCCTGTCGCTCACCGTGCCGGAGGCGGACGTCGCGCTCATCCAGCCGGCCATGAGCGTCGCCTTCCAGGTGAACACCTTCCCGGACCAGAGCTTCAACGGGACGGTGAAGTACATCAGCCCGAACGTGCGCGTCGCCAGCCGCGACCTCGTCGTCGAGGCGATGGTCCCCAACGCCGACGGCAAGCTGCGCCCAGGCATGTTCGCGACGGTGCGGCTCGTGCTGAAGCAGCGCACGCTCCCCTCGGTTCCGCAGGCGGCGCTCCGCAAGGACGACGTCACCCAGCGGATCTTCGTCGTCGGCAAGGACGGCAAGGCCGACGAGCGCATCGTGCAGATCTCCGACGGGAGCGAGCGCAGCCCGCTGGTCGGAATCGTCTCCGGCCTGAAGACCGGTGAGACCGTGGTGCTCTCCCCGCCGGACGAGATCAAGGACGGCTCTCCTCTCGACGCCTCTCCCGCACCCGGTCATTCCTGATGCAGTGGCTCGCTGAAATCTGCGTTCGCCGGCCGGTCTTCGCGACGGTCCTCATCCTCCTCATCGGCGTCATCGGCCTGTTCGGGTACGCGCAGCTCGGCGTCGACCGCTTCCCCAAGGTCGATCTCCCCATCGTCACCATCACGACGACCCTGGCCGGCGCCGCTCCCGAGGACGTGGAGACCGAGATCACCGACAAGGTCGAGGAGGCGGTCAACACCATCAGCTCCATCGACGAGATCCGCTCGGTCTCGTCGGAGGGCGTGTCGCAGGTGTTCATCACCTTCCTCCTCGAGAAGGACGTCGACGTCGCCTCGCAGGAGGTGCGCGACAAGCTCTCGACGGTCATCCCCGATCTCCCCAAGGACGTCGATCAGCCGATCGTCTCCAAGGTCGATCCCGACGCCGCGCCCATCGTCTACGTGGCGCTCTCCTCCAAGCACCCGATCATCGAGGCGACCGAGTACGCCGACAAGAAGGTGCGCCGGCAGATCGAGACCGTCCCCGGCGTCGGCCAGGTGAAGATCCTCGGCGGGCGTAAGCGCCAGGTGAACGTGTGGCTCGATCCGATCAAGCTGCGCGGCGCCGGCGTCACCGTCACCGACGTGCAGAAGGCGATCGACAACCAGAACCTGACCACCCCCGGCGGCAGCGTCGACACCGGGCCGGAGCAGCTGACCCTCCGCGTCCGCGGCCGCGTCACCCGCGCCGGCGACATCGGCGGCCTGGTGGTGAAGAACGAGGCGCAGCACTCCATCCGCGTCTCCGACCTCGGGCGGGTCGAGGACGGCGCCGAGGAGCAGGACTCGATCGCGCGCCGCAACGGCGAGCCGACCATCTTCCTCGCCATCCGCAAGCAGTCGGGCGCCAACACGGTGGAGGTGGCCGACGAGATCAAGGAGAAGCTGGTCGACATGCGGGCGACCTTGCCCGACGGCTACCGGCTCGATCTCGTGCGCGACGACTCGGCCGTCATCCGCACCAGCGTCGACGCGGTCAAGGAGCACCTGGTGCTCGGCGCGCTCTTTGCGGCGCTGGTCGTCCTCGTCTTCCTCGGCAGCCTGCGCAGCACCATCATCGCCGCCGTCGCCATCCCGGTGTCGATCGTCGGCACCTTCGCGCTGATGTGGATCGAGAAGTTCACCCTCAACACCATCACGCTGCTGGCGCTGGCGCTCGCCGTCGGCATCGTCATCGACGACGCCATCGTCGTCCTCGAGAACATCTACCGCCACGTCGAGGAGAAGGGGATGCACCCCTTCGCCGCGGCCATCTCGGGCACGAAAGAGATCGGTCTCGCGGTGCTCGCGACGACGCTCTCGCTCATCGCCGTCTTCTTGCCGATTGCCTTCATGGCCGGCATCCCCGGACGCTTCCTCAAGAGCTTCGGCGTGACGATGGCGTTCTCCATCGGCGTGTCGCTCATCGTCAGCTTCTCGCTGACGCCGATGATGGCCGCGCGGTTCCTCAAGCCGGCCCCCGGCCCCGGCGTGCACACCAGGAAGAGCTGGCTCGAACGCGGCGTCGACGTCATCTATCGGCCGATCGAGCGGGTCTACATGACCATCCTCGGCTTCGTGATGAAGCAGCGCTGGATCGTGGTCATCGCCTGCGGGCTCACGCTCGGCAGCTGCGTGCCGCTGGTGAAGATCGCCCCCAAGGGCTTCCTCCCGCGCGCCGACGAGGCGCAGTTCCAGGTCACGGTGCGCGCTCCGGAAGGGGCCAGCTTGTGGTCGACCGACATCACCGCCGAGCGCATCGCCCGGAAGATCCGCGCCATCAACGGCGTCGAGACGACGCTGCTCACCATCGGCGAGGACGACCAGAAGACGCAGAACCTCGGCACCATCTACGTCAAGCTCACCGATCCGGCGACCCGCACGGAGAGCCAGGACGATCTCGAGAACCGCGTCCGCAACGAGGTGGTCAAGGGGGAGGACAAGTCGCTCCGCGTGACCGTCGGTGACGTCGCGGTCATCTCCGGCGGCGGCACCACCTCGGCGCGCGTGAACTACACCATCAGCGGTCCCGATCTCGCGCTTCTCACCAAGGCGAGCGACGACATCACCGCCAAGCTGCGCGCGGTCCCCGGCGCGGTCGACGTGGACACCTCGCTCATCGTCGGCAAGCCGGAGGTCGGCGTGTACGTCGACCGGGCCAAGGCGGCCGATCTCGGCGTGCAGGTCGTGGACGTGGCCGACGCGCTCCGTCTGCTCGTCGCCGGGCAGCAGGTCTCGACCTACGAGGAGAAGGGCGAGCAGTACGAGGTGCACGTCCGCGCCGAGCGGCAGTACCGCGCCGACGAGCAGGGGCTCCGGCTCATCACCGTGCCGTCGAAGCGCCTCGGCTTCGTCCCGCTCTCCGACGTCGTCACCTTGAAGAACGGCACCGGCCCGGCGCAGATCAACCGCTACAACCGGCAGCGCCAGGTGACCATCCTGGCCAACCCGGCGCCGGGCGTGGGCGACAGCACCATCAGCGACAAGCTGGCCTAGATCATCAAGGACGAGCACCTGCCCGCCGACTACAAGTGGGCGCCGGCCGGGACGACGAAGGAGATGGGGCGCACGGCGACCAACTTCCTCCTCGCCTTCGCCCTCTCGTTCGTCTTCATGTACCTGGTGCTCGCGGCGCAGTTCGAGTCGTGGCTGCACCCGCTGACCATCTTGCTGTCGCTGCCGCTCACGTTGCCGTTCGCCTTCGTCAGCGTGATCCTGTTTCACCAGGCGCTCGACATCTACTCGGCGCTCGGCATCCTCGTCCTGTTCGGCGTGGTGAAGAAGAACGCCATCCTCCAGATCGATCACACCAACGGGCTGCGCTCGCACGGGATGGAGCGCAACGCAGCCATCCTCCAGGCGAACCGCGATCGCCTGCGCCCCATCTTGATGACGACGTTCGCGTTCGTCGCCGGCATGATCCCGCTGGTGACCTCGCGCGGGATCGGCGCCGGCTACAACCGGGCGACGGCCGGCGTCGTCGTCGGCGGGCAGGTGTTCTCGCTCCTGCTCACGCTGCTGGCGACGCCGGTGGCCTACTCGCTCTTCGACGACGCCTCGCGCTTCGTGCGCCGGCTGTTCCGCATGTCCGAGGGGCCGGCCATCGACCAGGCGCAGCTCGGCTCGAACCCGGCCGAGTGAGGCTCGCCTACCGGCGCGGCACGATCGCGAACTGCGGCTCCGTCGAGTAGTCGGGCGGCGTCGCGCGCCCGGCGAAGGTGGCCCACGCCGCTTCGGCGTCGCCGATGCGGAACTGCGCGGCCATGGCCAGCGCGGGCTGCAGGTTCGCCGGATAGCCCTCGGGGCTCGGGGCGTAGCCGACCATCTGGTCGGGGCTGGTCAGCATGAGCGCCGTCGCCATCGCCTGGCTGCCGCACGCGAGCCCCTTCACGCTCGGGTCGACGGTCGCGTCGTAGACCTGCGCGTACGTCGGATAGAGCGTGGTGGTCGTGTCGCTGGCGTCGCGAACGATGACGTCGTACGCCGATGCCTGGATCCAGCAGAAGCCCGGTGCGGTCATGCGCGACACGGGAGAGATGCTCTTCCACGTCATGAGCGGGATCGCCTGCGTGAAGCCCAGCTCGACGAGGTGCCCGATGGCGGACGTGAAGAAGTCGTCTTGCCAGGGCCCGACCCCCTGTCCGTTCACGTACCCGAGCGCGAAGCCATCGGTGATGAAGCCGAGCGCGTTCGTCGTCGCGCCGCCCATCGCGTACTTGGTCGTGTAGTAGTCGAGGTTGTCGTTCAACCGGTCGTTGAAGTAGCCCTTCAGCGGATCGTCGTCCGGAGTGAACGCGGCCGCTTCGCCGAGCGTACGCATCGACCACGCCTGACCGCGCACCTGGTCCCAGTTGAAGAGCCCCTTCTGCTGCGCGCGGTACGCGGGGTTCGACTCGAACAGGTTGATGTCGGTCCAGAACTGCAGCTCTTCGAGGTAGTAGTGGTCGCCGGTGAGCAGGTACGGCAGGTACACGAACGCCGGTTGATGAGCGCTGTCGGAGCTGTTCGGCGAGTCACAGTCGGTGCAAGCGGGGAACGCATCGGACTTGCCCGTGCTGGGGTCGTCGGTGTCCTCCGGATTGCCGAGCAGCGTCATGTACGGGTAGTCGACGAGCGACACCGGGAGCCCTTTGACCTGGTCGCGATAGTGAATCGACCAGGAGCCCGAGCCGTCCGCCGTCATGAGCGTGGCGCGCGCCGCGCGAGGGTCGGCCGAGATCGCCCAGAGCGCGGCCCACCCGGGCAGGAGCCCGAGGTCGATGCGTCCGCCCGTCGCCGGCATGTACGCGGTGGCCTGTCCGATCTGCATCGGGTCCCAGGGGGGCGCGGGCAGCATGCCGAAGGTCGCGAGCTCCGTCTCCGAGGCGACGACCGAAGGATCGTAGTTGGGCACCGCGCCGCTCGCGATGAGGTACTTCACGTCGTGCTGGACGAAGGGCTCCGCGTCGCGGTTCCAGTAGAACGTCTCGCGCCAGCGAGCGTGCTGGTAGTGGAGAAGCGCGCTCTTCGCGTACACCGGTTGACCGGCGACGCTGATCGCAAGATCGTAGGTGAAGTTGCTGGGCCCGGGCGCGAAGGCCCAGTCGTTGTCGACGATGACGTCGACGCGCGCCGCGCCGTTCACGTCCATCCGCACCTGGAAGTACGCCTGCAGCTGCGGATGGGCGTTGCCGCTCGCGTCCTTGAGCGGTGCCGTGACGATCGCCTCCTTGGTGACGGGACCGTCCAGCCAGAGCTGGGTGGCGCCGGTGAGCAACGGCTTCACCGAAGCGGTGTAGACCGTTCCGGCGATGGTGATCGTGACCACGGCGTCGAAGGCGGTCGCCGCGAGCGTGGCAAAATCCAGGTGGCCGCTCGCGGCGCTCCGCGTGGTGGAGACGAGGTCGATGGGGAGCGTTCCGCCGGCCGCCAGGGAAGGGCCGACGGCCGTGATGACGGCGTGCCGCAGCGATCCGTCGGCGTAGGTCGCCTTCTTGTCGACCTGCAGGGTGATCGCCGTTCCGTCACTTGCTTTGCCTTCGACGGTCGCGTTCGCCGGCACATCGCCCGCCGCGAAGACTTGCCCGAAGGTCGCGACGACGTTGCTCTCGGCCGCGCCGCTCGTCCGCTGGTCGAGCAGCGTCACGTGCGCGAGGGTCGAGCCGACGGGCGACGACGTCCCGGAGTCGAAGCTGCCGCCATCGAAGCTGCCGCCGTCGGAAACGTCGCCGGGGCCCGGGTCTCCTTCGCTCTTCGACTTCGAGCACGCAGTCGCGAACCCGCATAGGAAGAGGACGAAAACGAATCGCATCGGCCGGGTCACTTTCCGTGTAGGGACCAAGATCAGGCGGTCCGCAAGAAGGACAGCTCGCTCGTCCCTGCGCTCAGGACGACGAAGCCGTTCAGGGCGGCGACGTACTTGAAGCGATTGTAGATGCCGGCCCCCTTGGCCGCGGGCGGCGCGATGGAGCCGGGACCGAGCGTCAGGATCGCCATGTCCCAGACGGCCGTGTCGTTGGGGGTGATGACGTACACGCGATCCGGAGCCGCGGCCGCCCCCTCGTAGAAGAAGTACTTGTCGTTCTTCGGGTCGTACTCCATCGCGCTGTACGCCGGCATGTCGGCCTCGAACTGCGTCAGCGCGGCGCTCGGGGTGAACGTGATGGCGGTCTTCACGGTGCCGGCGATGGTGAAGGCGCTGAGCCCGGTGCCGTCGCCCTGCCCGTCGCCCCAGGCCAGGGCGAAGAGGAAGCTACGCTTCGGGTCGAAGCACACCGGGTTCACGTTGATGGCGTCGGGGTACTGCGTGACCATCGCCCACGTGTCGGTCGCGCCCGTCCACTTCCACAGCTCGAAGTAGTTGACGCCCATGGCGTAGACGTTGCCGTCCGAGTCGGCGCAGCCGGCGCTGTACCCGTCCGACCAGGTGCCCGCCGGGTCCCAGGTGTTGGTGTCGAGATTGAAGCCGTTCGACGCTTTGAACGAGATCCCCGAGCCGTACACGAACCGGCTGTAGTGGAGCATCATCCGGTTCTTGTCCGGGCTCCAGATCGTCGACCAGTAGGTGTGGCGCGAGGACGGCCTTCCGTCGGAGTAGTACGCCACGTTCTCCGTCGGCGACGGAGACGCTGCGCTGCGCAGCTGCCACACGGGCGCGTCGGCCGACAGATCGATCGAGGTCACCTCGTTGCCGGAGTAGTCCCCGTGACCGCCGTCGGCCGCGAGGACGATCTCGTTTCCGCGAAGACCCATGCCGGAATAGGACAGGCGTCCGTTGGAGCTCGAGTACACGTTGGTGGGATCGTCGGCGGGCGCGCCCGGTGAGCCCGCGAGCTCGGTTCCAGGGATGGAGAACCACGTGTCGAGCGGCTGGTTCTGGATCCACGCCGGGTTGGTGGCGAGCGGTAGCGGCGTGTCGAGCGCCGCGTCGCCGGTCGCGCCCACGCCGGCGTCCGTGCCCGTCCCCGCGTCCGTGCTTGCGTCCGCGCCAGTGCCCGTGCCGGCGTCCGTGCCACCTGCGGCTGACGACGAGTCGTCGTTGCCGCCGCAGCCGACCAGGACGAGCCCGCCCCAGCCAATCTGCCCGAGAAACTTCCTGCGCGAATCCTTCTCCATGATCGGATCTCCCCAAACGGTTCGAATTTATCGAGCGAGCTGTTCACGTGGCGCAGCGGAAGCCGACGCCGTATGCCTCACGGCGTGAGCCGGTAGGCGAACATGTCGCCGACGTTGTTTCCTCCGTCGGCAAAAGCGATCAGCTGGTCGCCTGCCCACACCGCACCGCCGTACTGACCGAGGAAGCGTCTCGGCAGCGCCGGTAGCGCCGTCCAGGTGCCGGTCGCCGGCGTGTAGCGCTCTCCGGTCGAGGCGCTGACCCCCTCGTTGTCGAAGCCGCCGATCTCGAGCACGTCGCAACCGGTCCATACCGTCTGGCCGAAGGCGCGATCGCCGCCGCCGTCGGGGAGCGCGGTCCACGCATCGGCCGCCGGATCGTACATCGCTCCGTCGGCGAGGATGGTGTACGGGGACTCGAGCGGGCGACCTCCGTGGACGAAGATCTGCGAGTCCGCCTGGACGTAGTCGGCGCCTTCACGAGCTGGCAGGGGAGAGGCGGCGCCCTGCTTCCACACGCCGGCGGAGTCGGTGAACACGCCGAGGGACGACGTCGTACCGGGGTTCATCGTCTCGCCCCAGAGGACCGCCGCGCTGCCGGTCCAGACGTCGATCGACGGTGTCGCCACGAGCGCCGGGCCGAGCGCTCCGAGACCGCCGCCGAAGGCGCGCCAGCCCTGGGTCGCGGGGTTGTAGAACCAGCCGTCGCGCGCCCCCGTCACGCCGCCGAAGATGGCCAGCTCGGTTCCCGTCCAGCCGATCTGACGCTGCCCGGCGCTTGGCCCCTCGGCGAACCCCTCGCTCTCCGGCGTGGGGATGGGCACCCACGTGTCGGTGACCGGATCGTAGATGCCGCCGTCGTCGAGAGGCGTCTCCACGATCTCCCCGCTGCCGAGCGCTTCGTGCACGCCGCCCCAGACGATGAAGCGCGAGCCGGTCCACAGCATCGACGCGTCGGCGCGGCCGGTGGGCCGGTTGGTCGCCGACATCTGGCGCCAGGTGTCGCTCGTAGGATTGTACAGCCAGCCACCCTCGACGCTCACGTCGTTGTCGTCGCGGCCGCTGAAGACGACCGCCTCGGCGCCGGTCCACACCAGCTGCGGGCCGTCGACCATGGCGGGCGGCGCGCCGACGGTCGACATCGGCACCCACTTGGTCAGCGCGCCCGGGCAGGTGACGGGCGTGGTCGTTCCGCCACCGTCTCCTCCGCTCGACGAGGCTCCGCCGTCGCCGCCGCACGTCGCGCTCGCCGTCGGCAGCACTTCCCCGGTGCACGCTCCGAAGCCGTAGCTGTCGGTGTCGTCGAGCGCGTCGAAACGAAGCGAGCGCACGGTGAGCGCGCCGGCGGTGCAGGTCTGCGTTCCGTCCTTGCATGTGCCCACGCCCCGGGTCGACGC
>JAMFST010000243.1 GCA_026225435.1 Labilithrix luteola | reverse complement strand
GGCGCCTTCATCGTGCCGGTGACGGGGCAGACGCTCGGCGGCACGTTCAATCCCCCGACCACCTCGACCGACGACATGACGCTGCTGGCGGACTTCTCCGCGGCACAAGCCGCCGCGACGACGGCGCAGCAGAGCGCCTTCGACGCGGCCCTGCGCATCGAGGACCCGTCCTTCGACTCGCCCAACACGATCGACTGCGCGAGCTGCCACGTGTCGGCCGTCGCGCGCGTCCTCAACGCTCCCGGTCTCGGCCTGTCGGCGAGCGGCAACGTGAACGCCTTCGTCGCGCCGGCGTCCGTCGATCCGGCGGATCTGCTGGTGACGGCCTCCCCGGTGCCGGGCGACGACAGCCGCAACTTCCACATGTTCAGCTACAAGGGCTCGCAGCCGCTCATCATGGAGCGCGTGATCAACGAGACGGCGTCGATGGTCGACTACGTCAACGCGCAGGTATTGCCGTCGGGGACGTGACGCGGGCTCATGGCGCCGGCGGGAACATCGCGATGCCCCGGAAGACCTCGCTCAGCCCCGGCGTCGCGAAGGGGCTGACGGCGCCCGCGCCGGTGCCGCTCACCGTGTCGACCACCTTGAAGGCGCTCGTGGTGTAGTTGCTCGTGGCGTACAGGGTGAGGGTCTCCTCCTCAGTGCGGGAACGCCCGCCGCTCGCGCGGTCGAACGTCATTGCGAAAGCGCTCGATCGCCAGCTGGATGTCCCAGACGGTGCGCGTGTCGCGGAGCTTGTCGAGGTAGAGGCAGCGACGGGCGACGGCGGGGAGATCGAAGGCCCAGGCCAGCGTCATGAGCGGATTGATGAACAGCTCCCCCTGGCGCGTGCGCTCGCTGCGGTGCACGTCGCCGAACTCCCCCTCGATCGCGGACGCGACGCTCCCGTTCACGATGCTCGGGCGATCCGGCGTGGCGAGCTCCGCGTCGGCGACGGCTTTCAGGTACAGCTGCACCTCCGGCATGCTCGCGAGAAGCGCGGTCGCTCCCAGGAAGCCGCCGTCGCGGGTGAGCGCGGCGACGTTCTCGAGCCAGTGGGCGTGACAGACGCCGTGGTACGCGTCGATGCCGAAGCCGACGCAGACGACGAGGCGCGTGGGCAGATCGAGCGCGGCGACCGCAGCCAGGCTCGTCATGTCTTCCTCCGGCGTGCCCAGGCCCGCCTCGTCGCCGGTCATGAGGATGTCCGTGCCGCCGTCGACCAGGACGACTGCGTCGAGCGCGAGCGACCGCGCCAGCTCGGCGTAGGCCTCGCGCACCGGCGCGACGCCCACCTTGTCGAACGCGTAGACCGACGTGGGATCGCCATGCCGGGCGAGGAAGCGCGCGAGGGTTCGCTCGGGGAAATAGCGATCGGAGCTCGTGGTGCCGGCGGTGACCTCGTACAGCGCCGGGGTGATCGGTCGAGCGTCGGTGCCGCCGAGGTAGGAGAACGACTGGTTCGCGAGGAACACCTGCTTGCCGAGCGCGCGCAGGCGAGCGTAGAGCGGCAGCGCGGCGTACACGTCGAAACCACCGCCCGCACCGGCGAGCAGGATGCGTTCACTGCCTTCGAGCGCGGCGGGGAGATGGAGTCGGTCCATGGCGCGCCCGTGAGCGTAGCGCTCCGCGTGCTATGTCGCGCCGACGATGATCCCGGGGCTGCGTGAGATGCTGGCGGTGGGAAGCGCCGCGATCGTCGGCCTGGTCTTCCTCGTCACCGGTGCGCTCAAGCTGGTGAACCCGGCGCAGTTCGCCGATCACCTGGCGCGGCTCGGGGTGCGGCCGCCGGCGGTGAAGCCCGGAGTGGTCGTCGCCGTGGCGGTCGAGTGCACCGTCGGCGCCGCGCTCGTCGTCGGCTTTCGCCCCGCGTGCACCTTGGCGGCGGCTGCGGCGCTTCTCGTCACGCTCTCCGCGGTGACGCTCTGGAGCACCGGGAGCGGCCGCACCGACTCGTGCGGCTGCTACGCCGGGCTCGCGACGATCTCTCCGCGACAGAGCGTGATGCTCAACGCCGGCTACGTCGCGCTCCTTGGCGTCAGCGCCTGGTCAGCCGGGGCGGCGGGCCTCTCGGTGAGCCTCACGCCGCTGCGTTCCGCGCTCGTCGCCGCCGCGCTGATCGCGAGCGTGGCGGGGACGAGCGTCGCGCTGCGCCACGCGGCGCGGCACGATCGCCCGCTGCTCGATCTCACGCGCGCGCGACCCGGGCGCACCTGGAAGCGTGGCTGGCTCGGACCGGACGAAGCCGAGCTCCCGGCCGGGCCGATGCTGGTCGTCTTCCTCTCGCTGACCTGCGCGACCTGCCACACCTGGGTCAAGGTGCTGGCGGCGGCGCACGGTTTGCCCGGGATGCCGTCGATCCGCGGCGCGGTGCGCGGGACGCCGGCAGAGATTGCGGCCTTCGTCGCCGAGCACGAGGTGCCCTTTCCGATCCTGGCCGTCGGCCCGGGCGTGTTGCCGCGGCTCGTCGACGCGCTGCCATCGGCCGCCCTGGTCGGTCCGGAGCGGGTCGTGGTCGAGCGCTGGGAGAAGACCATCGCGCCGTCGTTCCTCGACGCGCTCCGCGCTGCGCTGCGCGAACGAGCAAGAACGCGCCCCACGGCCTGAGACCACCGGCCGTGGAGCGCGAGGTTACGTCAGACCGACTTCAGTTGGCCTTCGTACCGCAGCCGCCGCAGCCGACGTGGCTGTTGCCGTCGCCGTCGACCGGGCCACCGCCCACCACGGCCTCGAGCTCGTCGAGGCTGAGGATGTCGAGGAGCGGATCGACGGAATCGGCGACGGGCGACTTGGACTCGTTATTCATTCTTATTTTCCTTTTGTGAAGTAGCCAAACTGCTGCAGTCGGCGAACAGCCGGAGCTGCACGCCGACCGCGGCGTTAGACGGTGAAGCCCCTTTCTCCACGCACACCGTGAATGTGCGAAATGGTGCGAATCGAATCTTCTCCGATCCCGTCTCAGTGCGGACGATGGTGACCCCCGCCACCGCACCCGCGCCGCCGTCGGCCGACGAGGCGGCGGATCGCTCCGTCGTGCAGCGACGGCTTTTTCGCGCCGAGGCGCTGCGCGCGAAGGCCGAGGCGGAGCGCATTCCGGAGCCGCTGCACGTGGCGCCGCCGTGGACGCGCTCGGTGCTCCTGGTGTCCGCCGCATTTCTCCTCGCCGTCGCGGTGCTCGCCATCGTGGGGACGCTCGATCAGACCGGGCACGCGCGCGGGGTGCTGCGGGTGACCGGTGGCGCGCGCGCGGTAGTCGCGACGTTCGCAGGCAGCGCGCTCGACGTGAAGGTGCACTCCGGCGACGTGGTCGCGGCCGGCGATCCGCTGCTGGTGATCGACAGCCCGGCGACCCGCGCGGCGCTCGACGAGGCCAGCGCGGCCGTCACCCTCGCCGAGCAGCAGCAGCGGCTCTTCGCCACCGAGCGCACCGCGCTGTACGAGAAGAGGAAGGCGCTCCTCGGCGAGCACGCGCGGCTGCTGGCGACCCGGGCGCACAACCAGGAGGGGACAGTCGACCGGCTCGGCAAGCAGCTGGCGGCGACCGAGCAGATGCGCGGACTCGGCGTGGCGTCCAAGTTCGATGTCAGCCACGCGGCGGAGGCGGTCGACGGAGCGGAGCGCGAGCGCACCCGGCTCGACGAGGAGGCCTCCACGGTGCAGCTGAGCGCGCGCACGCTCGAAGGGGAGATCGACAGCGAAGGGGCGCGGCTCGAGGCCGAGGTGCAGCGGGCGCGCGATCATCGGGACGCCCTGGCGCAGGCGGCGCGTGACACCACGGTGCGGTCCCCCATCGCCGGCCGCATCGACACGGTCGTCGTCAAGCCGGGGGACACGGTCAGCGTGGGCACCGTCGTCGCGCGGCTGCTGCCGGCGGACGCGCCGCTGCAGGTGGTGGCCTTCCTGCCCGAGCGGGATCGCGGGTACGTCCACGCGTGGATGCCGGCGTCGATCGCCCTCGACCAGTTCCCGGTGAGCGAGCACGGGCGACTGGCGGCGCGCATCGAGCGGGTCGGCGCGGACATCGCCTCGCTGGCCGAGGTGCGCGAGGCCTTCGGCGATCAGGTCCCGTCGACCGACGCGCTCTACCGGCTGGAGCTGACCCTGGAGCCGGCGGGGAGCTCGACGTCGCTCCTCGCGCTCGCCCGGCCGGGGAGCTTGCTGACGGTGCGCATCACCCTGCGCCGCCGGCACCTCCTCGGGGTCGTCTTCGAGCCGCTGCGCAAGCTGGTCGACGGAGACCCGTGATCCGCCGCGCCGTCCCCTACATCCCGCAGATGGAGATGGCCGAGTGTGGCCTCGCCTGCCTGGCGATGATCCTCGCCTCGCACGGGCGTCACCGCTCGCTGCTCGATCTGCGCGCGCGGAGCGGCGTGGGGCGCGACGGGCTGAGCGCGGCGCAGATCGTCAAGCTGGCCGCGCACGAGGGGCTCGCGGGCAAAGGGGCGCGGGTGGCGATCGCGCGGCTGCAGAAGAACGATCTCTTCCCCGCGATCCTCCACTGGCGGCTCGATCACTTCGTCGTCGCCGTGCGCGCGCGGCGCGGCGGGCTGCTCATCGTCGATCCCGCGGTGGGCCGGCGGACGGTGCCGTGGTCGGACGTCGACCGGGAGTTCTCCGGCGTGTGCCTGATGTTCACGCCGACCGACGCGTTTGCCCGGCTCGCTCCGCGGCGACCCGCGGCGCACGCCTGGTGGCCGCTGCTGCGGGGCATGGCGCCGCTCCTGCTCCGGGTGATCGCGCTGGGCTTCGCCTTCGACGCGCTCTCCTTCGCCTTCCCCGCCGCGCTGAGCGCCTTCGGTGACTTCGCCCTGCCAGCGCGCTCGCAGGGGCTCCTCGTGGTGCTGGTGGCGGTGGTGACGGTCACAGCGGTGGTGCGGGCAGTCTTCGTCGCGGCGCGCACGCGGATCCTCGAAGGGGC
>JAMFST010000242.1 GCA_026225435.1 Labilithrix luteola | reverse complement strand
TCACGACGTCGATCGTCTCGCGCTCGATGTTGACCGGCGTGCCCCCCTTCTTGAGCGCGGGGGCGATCTCGACGACGGTGACGTCGTAGCCGAGCCTCCTCATCCAGTAGGCTGTCGAGAGGCCAGCGAAGCTCGCGCCGCAGACCAGGACCGTCTTCTTCATGCGAACCCCTTCATTCTGATACTTCGTACCAACATGTACTGGGTACACACCTTGATACGTCGAGGCCCGGATGTCAACGCCGCCGCCTGATCGCCGCGCGCGCAAGCGCCTCGCCACGCGCCAGGCCATCTCCGACGCCGCCACTCGTCTCTTCTTCGAGCGGGGCTTCGACCAGGTCACCGTGGACGAGATCGCGCAGGCCGCCGACGTCGGGCGGATGACGGTCTTCAACCACTTCCGCCGCAAGGAGGACATGTTCTTCGACCGCGACGAGGAGGGGCGAGAAGACCTCGTAGAGGCGCTGAAGCAGCGCGCTCCCGGCGTCGCGCCGATCGAGGCGCTACGCCTGTTCGCGCATCGCGTGGTCAGCGAGGAGAAGCCGTACGTCAGCTTCTTCGAGGGGAGCCGGTTCTTCATCGAGGTGGTCGAGGCCAGCGAGCCGCTCAAGGCACGCGCCCGGGCGATACGCGACGAGCTCACGCAGATCCTGACGGTGGCCCTCGCCGAGGCGGCCGGCCGCGCACCCGACGACCCCGACGCTCATCTCACGGCCAGCGTGCTCGTCGCCACCTGGAGCGTCGCCTTCCTCGAGGCGCACCGGACGTTCCGCAAGCAGCAGAACGCCGACGAGGCGCAGGCGGTGTTCCTGGCGCTCGTCGACAAGGGGGTCGCGGGGCTGAAGGCGATGGTGGCCGACACGCCGTACGCGCGCGGCAAGGGCGGAGCGCCCGTCAGACGGAGCGGACGCTGACGCGCGGGTCGTCCTGCAGGAGCCGCTCCAGGTCGTCTGGGTCCGAGGTGAGGATCACCGCAGGAGATCCGTCGCCGATGGCTGTGGCCGCAACCAGGGCGTCGATTCCATCGTCGGTCTTGGCTCGGTAGCGCAGCCGTCCAGCGCGACGAGCCGTCGCCTCGTCGGGGGCCTGGAGCACGGTTGCGGCGCGCTCCAGCACGCCGAGGATGCGATTGACCTCCGCATCACGCGCTCCGTCGCCCGTCGTGCTCTCGACGAGGACCGGGGTTGGCACACAGAGCGTGCCGTCGTGCTCGACGACCCAGCGCAGCCACTCTCGCGCACGCTGCGATCCCCCGACGAGCGACGTCAGGCCCCCGCTGTCGAGAACGCAGCGCGGCTGCTGGACGTTCGTCTGCTTCGCCGACCGCCCGCGCCGCGGTCTCATCGGGCGCGAAAAATTCGGCGAGCGTCGCGCGCGATCTCGACGCGAATGGCCTCCGGCGCCTTGCCGTGCTTCGCGTCGAGCTCGTCCAGCAAGCCGCGCAGCTCCAGACGAGCAAGACGGTCACGAGCCGCCTCGTTGAGGAAGCTCGAGACGCCACGTGGGCCGGCCACACGCTTGATCTTGGCCAGCGTTTCCTCGTCGAACGTGGCCGTCACGCGCTCCATTGCTCAAATCATACTCCACATCATACTGCCCGCAAGGAGCCGCACGTCCGGATCGGTCTTGCGATCAGTGCCCTCGCGGGCTTCCGTGCTATCGCTGAGACATGGCCGTCCACTCCTACAAAACGACCATCGAGTGGCAGGGAAACCAGGGGTTCGGGACGAGGGCGTACGTCTCCTACGCGCGCGACTTCAGCGCCCGCATCGCCGGCAAGCCGGAGCTCCTCGGGAGCGCTGACCCGGCGTTCCGCGGCGACACCTCGCGCCACAACCCCGAGGACCTGCTGGTCATCGCGCTCTCGTCCTGCCACATGATGAGCTACCTGCACGTGTGCGCCACGAAGCGCGTCGTCGTCACCGCGTACATCGACGAGGCGCAAGGGACGATGGACACCGAGCTGACGCACGGCCGCTTCCGCGAGGTCATCCTCCGCCCGCGAGTCACCGTCGCCGCCGACACCACGGACGCCGACGTGGAGAGGGCGGGCCGCGAGCTCCACACCGAGGCATCCCGCGGCTGCTTCATCGCCTCGTCGGTGAACTTCCCCGTCCGCCACGAGCCGCGGGTGGTGCGGGGCTCGTAGGAAACGGAAGTCAGGCTTACGGTGAGGCGGGCGAGCTGCGCTACTCCCCGTCGAGACGTCGGAGAGCCGCGCGTCCTCCGACGCCGACAGCTCCTGCAGCCCTCGGTCGCGGCCAGGTGGCGACCTTGCCGAATGCCGACGCGCTCGACGACGACCATGAGCAGACGCCCGACAACGACCGCGGCTTAGCCATCGTGAAAGATCACGCCGAGCGAATAGCGTGCGCCCCGATGTAGTTTGCTCACGCCGTGACGCATACTGATGCGACGGGTGCCGCGCGCCCCCCGTCCGGGCCTGTGGTTCACCGCGAACACCATCGCGTCTCCCTGGTCGAGCGAAACGACCTCCGCGCGGCCGGCTCCCCGCGAGTCGCTGTCGGCGAGAAGAAATTCGCCGCCCTCGAAGTCGCGCCCCTGCTGCGACAGCTGAAACACTACCTGGAACGGGAAGACGATCTTCCCGTAGAGATCTTGATGCAGGCAGCAATAGTCGTCAGGCCGGTAGCGCAGCATCAGC
>JAMFST010000241.1 GCA_026225435.1 Labilithrix luteola | reverse complement strand
GATGGCGCCGGTGGCGACGCACACCCAGCGGCTGCGGACGCCGGTGAGGCTGACCAGGCCGATGTTCTGCGAGTACGACGTGTCGGGGAAGGCGTTGAAGAGGCCGCCGAGCACCGTGGCGAGCGCGTCGACCCGCAGGCCGCGCACCAGGGTCGGGCGGTCGACCGGGCGCTCGACGATCTCGCCGAGGGCGAGGAACATCCCGGTCGACTCGACGAAGACGATGAAGAGCACGACGCTCATCGTGACGATCGACCAGGGCTCGAAGCGCGGGGCGCCGAAGTGGAAGGGCGTGACCGGCGCGAGCCAGGCGGCGGCGCCGAGGCCGGAGAAATCGACCCGGCCGAGGAGGGCGGCGAGGACCGTCCCGGCGACCAGGCCGAGGAGCACGCCGATGTTGGCGACGAAGCCGCGGCCATGGCGGAGCAGGGCGAGCACGAAGAGGAGCACGGTGCCGGCGATGGCCAGGTTGGCGGCCGCGCCGTACTCGGGCGAGCCGACTCCACCGGCTGCCCACCCGACGGCGACGCCGATCAAGGTGAGCCCGATGGCGGCGATGACGGTGCCGGTGACGACCGGCGGGAAGAGGCGGAGCATGCGCCCGATGAGCGGGGCGGCGACGATTCCCAGCGCGCCGGCGACGATGTTGGCGCCGAAGACGTAGGGGAGGCCGAGCGCCGGATCGCTGCCGATGGCGATCATCGGGCCCACGGAGGCGAAGGTCGCCGCCATGACCACCGGCAGGCGAATCCCGAAGCCACCGAGCCCGAGAGATTGCACCACCGTGGCCAGCCCGCAGCAGAAGAGATCCGCGCTGACCAGAAACGCGGTATCCGGTCGCGACAGATGAAGCGCACCGGCGACGACCAGCGGGACCGCCACCGCCCCCGCGTACATGACCAGCACATGCTGCACCGCCAGCAAGGCCCAGGGCAGGGCGGGCGGCGGCGTGTCGATGGGATTGCGCACCAAGCGAAGGAGATTGCCACGTGGGACGCCTGACGACACACGTTCTCGACACCGCGCACGGCCGCGCCGCCGCCGGGATGGGGATTTCGCTGTACAGCTGTAGCCCGGAGAGCCCGCGCTTGCTCCTCGGCGCCTTCACCACCAACGCCGACGGGCGCTGCGACGGACCGCTGCTGGTCGACGCGACCTTCGCCGTCGGGACCTACGAGCTCGACTTCGCCGTCGGCGATTACTTCGCCGGGCTCGGGGTCACCTTGCCGAGCCCGCGCTTCCTCGATGTGATCACGCTCCGCTTCGGGATCGCCGACGGCGCCGGCCATTACCACGTGCCCTTGCTCTGCTCCCCGTGGAGCTACAGCACCTACCGCGGGAGCTGAGCGAGGACTCGATGGCGTACCTGAGAGAGTGTCTCGAGCTGCTGCTGCGCTGGCTCCATGTCATCGCCGCCATCGCCTGGATCGGCGAGTCCTTCTATTTCGTCGCGCTCGATAACCAGCTGCGACCGCCCAAGCCGGGAACGGCGCCGGAAGGGGTGGCCGGTGAGTCGTGGTCGGTGCACGGCGGCGGCTTCTACAACAAGCAGAAGTACCTGGTGGCGCCGGCGGTCATGCCGGAGGTGCTGCACTGGTCCAAGTGGAAGTCGTACACCACGTGGCTCTCCGGCTTCGGGCTGTTCAGCGCGCTGTACCTGTCGCAGCCCAAGGTGTTCCTCGTCGACCCGGCGGTCAGCTCGCTGTCGGCCGGTGCGGCGTCCGGCGTGGCGGTCGGCTTCCTCGTCTTCGGCTGGTTGATCTACGACCGCCTGTGCAAGCTGGTCGGCTTCCACGACGACGTGCTCGGCATCCTCGTCGGCTTCCAGGCGCTCGTCATCGCGTTCGCCACCACCCACCTCTTCGCCGGGCGCGCCGCCTTCCTCATCACCGGCGCGACGATGGCGACGATCATGTCGGCCAACGTCTTCTTCGTCATCATCCCCGGCCAGAAGAAGATGGTCGCGGCGATGGCCCGCGGCGAGACGCCGGACGCGGTCTACGGCAAGCGCGGCAAGCAGCGCTCGGTCCACAACACGTACTTCACCCTGCCGGTCGTCTTCACGATGATCAGCAACCACTACGCCTCGACGTTCTCGCAGCCGGACAGCTGGGCGATCCTCGCCTTGTGGATGCTGGCGGGGATGTTGATCCGTCAGTTCTTCGTGCTGCACCACGCGGGGCGCGACCTGTACGCGCTGCCGGTGGTCGGTGCGGTCCTCATCGTGGCGGCGCTCATCTGGATGAAGCCGGCTGCTCCGGAGGTGGTCAGCGGGCCGCCGGTGCCGTTCGCCAACGTGCAGTCGATCGTGTCGTCCCGCTGCCTCGCCTGTCACTCGGCGCATCCGAAGAACGTGGCCGTCGCGCCCAAGGGGCTGATGTTCGACGACCCGGAGGTCATCCGGACGCGCGCCGCGGACGTGTACCGGCAGGTGTTCGTCCTCAAGCAGATGCCCCAAGGTAACGTGACGCAGATCACCGACGAGGAGCGGCGTCAGATCGCCCGCTGGTACCAGGCAGGAGCTCACTGAGATGACCGATACGACCGTCGCCGAAACCCCGCACTTCGTCCGCAGTGGG
>JAMFST010000240.1 GCA_026225435.1 Labilithrix luteola | reverse complement strand
GGTTGGCCGGCTCGGGCACCGCGCTGAGGTTCGGCGCGGGAGCGGCCGGCGCCGCGGGCGGCGGGGCGGCGGGCACGGCCGCGGGCTCGGCGCTGCCTCCACACGCGCTGGCCGCGACGGCGGACCCCACGAGGCAAGCGGTGGTGAACATGGAGGTGCGGAGATTCAGTCGCATCGGGGGCATGCGGAGCTGGTTGGCGGACGTGCGGGGCATGTGGGCGGCGCGGAGCATACGAAAAATCACTTCGCAAGCTAGTGCCCGTTCGCAGGACGTGATGGAAAGACGCTCGAAGATGTCGGCGCCGACGCACTCGCCGCGAGCTCCCATCCCGCTCAACCCCGCGCAAGCGGAGGCGGTGGAGCACCTCAACGGGCCGCTGCTGGTGCTCGCGGGCGCCGGCTCGGGCAAGACGCGCGTCATCACGCAACGGATCGGGCGCCTCGTCGAGAAGGGCATCCCCTCGAAGGCCATCCTGGCGATGACCTTCACCAACAAGGCCGCCGGCGAGATGGCCGAGCGTGCCCACGCCGTCATGCAGGAGAACGGCAACGGCGGCGCGGCCAAGGCGCTCACCGTCTCGACGTTCCACTCCTTCGGTCTGTCGGTGCTGCAGCGCGAGCAGAAGGCGATGGGCGGCGCCTTCACCATCTTCGATCAGGGGGACGTGCTGTCCTGCGTGAAGGAGATCCTCTCGCGCGAGCGCATCGGCAAGAGCTTCGACGCGTCGGCCATCGTGGGGCGCATCTCCAACGCGAAGAACGCGTTCATGCAGCCCGAGGATCTGCCGGACGACGGCAAGGACGAGTACGACGAGATCACCAAGATCGTCTACCCGAAGTACCAGGCGGCCATGCGCGCCTTCCGCGCCTACGACTTCGACGATCTGGTGTGCGAGGTGGGGCAGCTGTGGAAGCGGCGGCCCGACGTGCTGGCGCGCTGGCAGGAGAGCTTCCGCTACATCCTGGTCGACGAGTACCAGGACACCAACCGCGCGCAGATGGAGGTGCTCCGCCAGCTGTGCGCGCCGCACAAGAACCTGTGCGTCGTCGGCGACGACGACCAGGCCATCTACGCCTGGCGCGGCGCCGACGTGGAGAACATCCTCTCGTTCGAGGAGCACTTCCCCGGCGCCAAGGTCATCAAGCTCGAACAGAACTACCGCTCGCGCGCGCCGGTGCTCGACGTGGCCAACGCGGTCATCTCGAAGAAGCTGATCGGCCACCAGAAGACGCTCTTCACCGACAAGCCGGGCGGCGACCTGGTGCAGGTGCGCGTCGCGGCCACGCCGCAGATGGAAGCGGAGTGGGTCTCCAAGGAGATCAAGCGGATGATCCGCGACTTCGGCAAGCGGCCGAAGGACTTCGCCGTCCTCTATCGCTCCAACGGGCAGTCGAAGGACGTGGAGGAGGCGCTGCGCGAGCAGATGATCGCCCACAAAGTCGTCGGCGGGCAGACCTTCTTCGAGCGCAAGGAGGTGAAGGACCTCCTGTCGTACCTGAAGCTGACCTTGAACCGCTCCGACGAGATCGCGCTGCGGCGGGTGATCAATTATCCGCCGCGCGGCATCGGCGAGCAGTCGGTGGAGAAGCTGGCGCTCAACGCGCTCGGTCGCGGCTGGACGCTGTGGCAGGCGGTCGAGCGAGTCGATGCGCTCGACGACATCCCGCCGGCCGCGCGCGAAGGCTGCAAGCAGCTCGAGCGGGTGATGGGCGAGACGCGCAAGCAGCTGCTCGCCGAGCGCATGAAGGCGAGCGACGTGGCGCGCGACCTGTGCGAGCGCGTCGGGTTGAAGCGCGACATCGAGGGGAGCTCGCCGTCGAACAACGCGGCGGGGCGACGCTGGGGGAACGTCGAGGCGCTCTTCCGCACCTTCGAGCGACGCGAGACGCGGCGCGGCGACGCGCACGACGAGGTCGGCGGCGAACAGGGGCTCGCGGGCTTCCTCCACGCGCTCACCTTGCAGATGAACAGCGAGGAGGAGGCGACCACCGACGTCACCATCCTCTCCACGCTGCACGGCGCCAAGGGGCTGGAGTTCGACACCGTGTTCCTCCTCGGCTGCGAGGAAGGGCTCCTGCCGCATTCGCGGACGCTGGAGGTGCGCGCCACCGACTCCACGCCGGCGGACGTCGAGGAGGAGCGACGGCTCTTCTACGTGGGCGTGACGCGCGCGCGCGAGCGGCTGTACCTGTCACGCGCCAAGCATCGCGTCTCGCGCGGCAAGCCGGTGCCGCGTACGCCGAGCCGCTTCCTCCTCGAGATCCCGCCGGAGATGGTGGAAGAGGACGAGATCCGCGAGGAGCTCGACCCCAGCTTCGATGCGATGAACGAGGGGGCCGCGAGCGTGCTGGCGGCGCTCGCTGCGCTCGACGCGCTCAAGTGAGCCGCGGCGGACGCCGGCTGAGCATGAGACGGGACGTCTCGCTGACCTCCGCCGAGCTGCTCTGAACGGGATCAGCCGCGGGTCAGCGTCGTCACGGCGCGCTCGTAGGCGGCAACCGACTCCTCGAGGCGGTCGAGCGGCACCGGGGTCTCCGCGAGGAAGGCAGCGGCGACGCGCGCCAGCTCGTCGAGCTGCTCCTTGGTCGCCGCCACGACGGCGGCGGGGGACGACGAGCGCGCGAGGAGCGCGGATGCCTGCGCGCGACGGGCCGACAGCCGACCGCGCAGCTCGTCGCAGCGGGCGACGTCCGCCTTCGCCTCCTCGATCACGCGGAGGACCCTGGCGAGCTCGAGATCGAGCGCAGCGTGCCAGCGCTCGAGACCGATGGCGGCTGGCTGCAGGCGACCTTCACGCACGGTGACCTCGAGCCGCTCCCGCCACACCGTGAGGTCGTCGAGCGTCGCCGCTGGCGATGGCAGCGGAGGCGACGCCCCTGCGAGCGTGCTGCGCAGGAGCTGGAGCCGCTCGCTGCTCTGCGTCAGCCGCGCCCGCACGCGGTCGCCCCGCGCCACGTCGTCGTCCAGCTGGGCACGCAGGTCCCGCAGACGCGACGCCGCCGCGCGCACCCGCGCCCGGGCACCGAGTGGATCGGTCACCAGCTCGCTCCGAAGCCGGGCCACCTCGGCGCGAAGGTCGCCGACGTCCGGCGAGGCGTCATCGACCAGGCCTCTGGCCTGCTGCTCCAGATCGGCGAGCTCCATCTCCACCTCGTGCCAGGCCGCGCCCATCTCGGCGATGTCGCGGCGCGCCTTCTCGAAGCCGCTCGCCATGCGCGTCACCAGCGCGCTCGGCGTGACGGTGTCCTCCACCGCGCGGGGTCCGAGCAAGGTGCGCGCGCCCAGCGTCGTCGCGCGGCGGTCGATGACGATCGACGCGCCGTAGAGCAGCTGGCGGATGGCCTCGACCTTGGCGTCGTCACCGAAGAAGCCGATCTCCGTCCGCAGCTCGCGGGCCTCCTCGACCACCCGGCGCAGGCGATCGCGATCGACGAACAGCTCCGCCAGCGTCTCCGCGGCGCGCTCGATCACCTCGCGCGTCTCGCCGCTCAGCCGGGCGCGCGTGGGAGGATCGATCATCGTGCGGTAGGTCGGCTCCTCCTCGAGGGCGAAGAGGTTCTCGTCCATCCGCTCGATCCGCCGGTCCCACTCGACCAGCAGCCGGTCCAGCTCCGCCACCGCGCCGGAGCTGCTCACGAGGCGTACTCCTTCAAGCGCGCCTGCACCCCGGCGAGCGCGCCGGCGATCACCAGGAGGCCGAGCAGCGGCACGGCGAGGGACAAGCGCCGGAGCGTCTCGTCGCACTCGAGGGTCTGCGCCACGAAGGCGCGCTGGAGGATCTCGAGCGTGTCGCCGAGCGCCTGGTCGAAGCGAGCGAAGGTCGCGAGCGCTCCGTCGGGAGGGTGTCCAACCGCGAGATCGAGCGCCCCCTCGTGCTGGCCATCGGCGTCGAGCGCGCGCAGCCGGCGGTCGACGGCGAGGAAGGCGTCCAGATCGCGGCGGGCGGCGGAGGCGGAGATCTTCTCGCCGGGGAAGCTCGCCCGCGCGACCTCTCGCTCGAGCAGCCCATCGACGTCGGTGAGCTCGCGGACGCGGGCGTCGAAGGCCTGCTGGAAGGCGGCGGCGCTGCTCGGGTCGAGGAGGAAGCGCGCCTCGTCGCCGCGCGCGCCGTAGGCCGCCGCCCGCGCTTGCCAGGCCAGGTGCAGCGAGTCGAAGGCGTCCTCCTTGGCAGCGCGCAGGGAGCGCTGTGCCCCCTCGAGCGCGTCCCCCCCGAAGTGCACCGTCGCTGCCACCAGCAAGGTCCCGGTCACGAGCATCGGGTTGAAGATGCGCCGCGTTCGCCGGAAGAGAAAGACCTGGAAGGTCACCAGCACCACGAGCACCGCGAGACCGAAGAAGGCCAGGGTCAAGCGGCCGCTCTCCTCGAGGCTCTTCTCCGCGGCGTACGCTTGATCGAGGTGCGCCCGGTTGACCCGATCGAGCTCGGCGGCCACGTTCAGGTTCGCCTCCATCAGCTCGTGGGCGGCATGATAGGCGGCCAGCGATCCGGCGGAGCTCCCCGCCTCGAGACGCGCGCGCGCGTCCCCCATGGTCTCGAAGAAGCGCCCCACGTCCTCGTCGAGCGCGAGGAGAAGCGGCCGCTCCTCGTCGGGAAAACTGTCGTTCTCGGTGGCGCCGACCAACCGCGCGACCAGCTGGTGACGCCGCGCCTCCAGCGCCTCGTGCGCGGCGTGCCGTTGATCGGGCGAGCCGGCCAGCTCCACGGCGGCGAGGGCGTCGAGCTCGGCGAGATCGGCGCGCATGGCGTCGGCCGCGACGATGTTCGGCGCCGTCTCGTCGCGCAGGAGACGCACGGTCTCGCGCAGGTGCGCCAGCGTGGCGAACGTGTGGGCGAAGAACGCCGCCGACAGGACCACCACCACCACGGCGAAGACGCGGATACGCTGCGGCGTGGAGAGGCGCGTGCTCGTCACCGGACGGCTCGCAGGACGAGGCGCGTCCAGCGACCGAGGGTCACCTGGTCACCGTCCCGCAAGGCGCGCCGCGTCCCGGGCGCCACCCGCTCGCCGTTCACCCAGGTGCCGTTGGTGGAGGCGAGATCGTGGAGCAAGATCTCGCCGCCCGGCGGGCGGAGCAGCTTCAGGTGACGGCGCGAAGCTCCGGGATCGTCGAGCGGGAGCTCCGGGTGGATGTCGCGCTGCTCGTCGCGCCGGCCGACGAGCAGCTCGGGGCGGTCGAACGGCACGGTGCGCGCGCTCGGCTGGGCGGGCGTGGCGGAGTCGCGCTCGTCGTCGAGCGCCGGATC
The DNA here is from genome assembly GCA_026225435.1 of Labilithrix luteola. Lineage (GTDB taxonomy): Bacteria > Myxococcota_A > Polyangia > Polyangiales > Polyangiaceae > JAMFST01. Next base: position 2,670 of record JAMFST010000240.1, on the reverse strand, counting down.
GGTCTCCACGCTCAGCTCCCAGCCGGAGGTCCGCGGTCCGCCAGCCGGGTCGACGCCGAAGTCGAAGCGACATACCTCGCAGAAGCGCGCGCCGGCCGTGGGCGACGGGCGCGGCTCTCCGCACTCGGGGCAGACCGCGTCCACGCTGCGGCTCTCGGGCGCAGCGGGGCTCATCGCCGTGCCGCACACCGAGCAATAGTCCGCCTCCGTCGAGCGGTGTCCTGCGCGGCAGACGTTGCGGTCCATCGTCACCGCCGCCGCGACCTCTTGGTGGTCGTCGACTCGAGCTCGAGCTCCATCGCCGCCGCCTTGGCCACCTGCTTCTTGAGTCGCACCGTGCCGTTGGCGGCGTCGAGCACCTCGACCACCTGCGCCAGCCGCTTCGACGTCTCCGCCGCGCCGGAGCCGTGCGCCAGCTGCACCGCGCGACCGAGGTGCTGCGTCGCCTGCGCCACGTCGCCGCGTTCGCGCAGCTCGAGCCCCGTCTGGATCGCCGCCGCCAGCTCCCCCTGCCCCGTGTAGTGCGCCACCTGCCGATCGATTCGCGAGGAGAGCACCTCGTCGGCCGTCCACGAGGCGAACACCCGCCCCTCGGGCGAGCGCTCCTCCTGCTCGTGCCAGGCGGTGTCGGCCCAGGTGGAGAAGACCATCGAGGGGCGCACGACCAGCATCTCGTCGCCCGCCGCCCGCGCCGCCTTCACGTCGACGTCGACCGCGAGGTGGAAGTCACGCGTCTCGCCTGCGCCCCACGCGCCGGTGAAGATCTCGCGCAGCTGCGGCCCCTTCACCTCGGTGCGAGACGTGAGATCATCGAGCGTGGGGTTCACCATCTTCACGAAGGCCAGCTCCGCGCCGAGCGGTGTCCACAGGCGCAGGCGCACGTCCTTCAGCGTCTTGGCGCGCGCGCGCAGGAGCGCCCCTTCGAAGGCGGCAGCGATGCCGGCCGCCTCGGGGACGATCTGCGCGCGACCGAGCAACGCGCGGGCGATCTCCTGCACCTCGCCCACCTTCCAGTCGGTGCCGACGCCCCAGCAGTCGCACTCGAAGAGGCCGAGATCGCGGGTGAGCTCCGCGGCGACCGATCCGCGCGGCTCCGACTCGTTCTTCCCGTCGGTGAGGAAGACGGCGTAGCGGATGGCGTCGGGGAAGGCGGCGAAGAGGAGGCGCGCCTGCGAGAGCGCGCTCGACATGGCGGTGCCGCCGCCGGCGAAGAGGACCCGGATGGCCTCGGCCGCCTGGGCACGCGCCGCCTCGGTCGCGCGGGTCGGCGGGACCACCACCTGGGCCGCGCCGTCGAAGGCGACGACGAAGAACGAGGCGCGCTCGTCGAGGATGCGCAGCGCTTGCACCACCGCGTCCTTGGCCGCATCGAGGCGCGCGCCGTTCATCGAGCCGGACTTGTCGACGATGAAGCCGACGACCAGCTCGTTACGTTCGGTGGCGTCGGGGGGCAGACGCGCGCCGACGTCCTCGAGAGCGGTGATCCCGAGGATGGCGTCGACCCGACGCTGTCCCGGCGAGAGGAAGCGGTTCTGGTACGCCTCGACCCGGAACACCATCGCGCTCACGCCTCCCGGGCGTCGTGGGCGTACACCATCACCGTCACGTTGTCCTGCCCCCCTGCAGCGAGCGCGTGGTTCAGGAGGTAGCGGGCGATGGCGTTGGGGCTGCGCTCGCCGAGCGACTCGGCGGCGCGCACCAGCGAGGCCACGTCGGCCGCGCTCGGGTAGTAGTTCCACAGCCCGTCGGAGCAGAGGACGATGTGCCCGCTGCCGCGTACGACGCGGGTGATGACGTCCGGGGTCACCATGATGGGGCCACCGCGCGACTCCAGCGGGCCGAGGCAACGGGTGAGCGCGTGGGCCAGCGGCTGCTGCAGCGCCTCCGCCTCGGTCATCTCTCCGCGATCGACCGTCTCGTTCACCCACGAGTGATCGTGCGTGAGCAGCTCGGACGTGCCGCCATCAGCGGCCACCCAGTAGGCGCGGCTGTCGCCCACCCAGCCGACGGTGAGACGCGGACCGTGCACCAGCGCCGCGACGATGGTGGTGCCGGGCGGCTCGTCGGCCGAGTACTTGGCGGCGAAGGCGCAGATGTTCACGTGCGCGGCGCGGATGGCCTGCGCCATTCCGTTCTGCGACGACTCGAAGCCCACGTCCCCGCTGGTGACGAAGTGGGCGAGCGCGTCGGAGGTGGTCTTGGCGGCGATGCGCGACGCCTCGTCCGCGTGGGTCGACGCCGAGACGCCGTCGCACACGACCAGCGTCGCCCACAGGCGCCCGCTGCCGACGACCCCCTCGGCGAAGGCGGCGGCGTCCTCGTTGTGATCGCGGCGCATGCCCTGATCGATCGACAGGCCGGTGCGCTCGGTGAACAGGGAAGTCTCGAAGCCGGCGGTCAGGCGCAGGGCGTTGAGCATGAATTCGAAGGGCAACTCCTTGACGCCGACTTCGCGCTCTTCGGCCAGCGGGGCGTCGGCTTCGCAGCCGGCCATGTAGCCGGCGGGATTTTTCAATTTGGTGGTGCGCAGCACGCGGTGGGCGAAAGAGAGCTTGCCGTGGGCGCCGGCGCCGATGCCGAGGTAGTCGCCGAAGCGCCAGTAGTTGGTGTTGTGGCGGCTCATGCGCCCGGGCCGGGCGTAGGCCGAGGTTTCGTAGTGCGTGTAGCCGG
>JAMFST010000239.1 GCA_026225435.1 Labilithrix luteola | reverse complement strand
GGTGCGCGAGGTGTCCTTCGCCGTCGGGCGCGGGGAGATCTTCGGCTTCCTCGGCCCGAACGGTGCCGGCAAGACGACGACGCTGAAGATGCTCGTCGGCCTCATCAAGCCCACCTCCGGCCGCGCCACCTTGCTCGGCGCCGAGGTCCCCTCCCCCGCGGCCATGCGCCGGGTCGGCTTCCTCCCCGAGAGCCCGTACATTTATCCGTACCTCACGCCGCGGGAGTTCGTCTCGTTGTGCGGGCGGCTGAACGGCATGAGCGGCGCGAAGCTGGCGAAGAAGGTCGAGGAGGTGCTCGGCCGCACGGGTGTCGGTTACGCCATGGATCGCAACGTGAAAGCGCTCTCCAAGGGGATGCTCCAGCGCGTGGGTCTCGCGGCGGCGCTGGTGCACGAGCCGGAGCTGCTCATCCTCGACGAGCCGATGAGCGGGCTCGACCCGGTCGGGCGCAAGGAGGTGCGCGACCTCATCGTCGACGAGAAGGCGGCGGGGCGCACGGTGCTCTTCTCCAGCCACATCCTCAGCGACATCGAGCGGGTCTGCGACCGCCTGTGCATCCTCAAGAAGGGGGAGGTCGTGGTCGCCGGCAAGGTGAGCGAGCTCTCCGGCGAGGCGCAGGCCAGCGAGATCACCCTCGGGCGGGTCGACGCGGCGCTCTCGGCGAAGCTCGCCGAGCACGGCCAGGTGCGCAGCCTGGGGCAGGACGTGGTCAGCATCGAGGCGACGCCGGATCAGGCCAAGATCGTCCTGCAGCTCGCGCTCGATCACGACGCGCGCATCGACTTCGTCTCGGCGAAGCGGCAGTCGCTGGAAGAGCTGTTCGTGGCGAAGGCGATCTGATCGGGCCGTGATCAGAAGGTGATGGTCAGGGACGCCTGACCGCCCGAGGGGCGATTGTTCGGGGCGAAGATCGGCGAGAGCGCCGGCACGAGCGAAGGCGCGAAGGTACCCTGGCCGGCGCGGGCGTCCGGCAGCGGGCGGTGCTTCACGATGACGATGTCGGGGACGTAGGCCAGCTCCGCCTGGAGGATCCCGATGGCGCCGACGCCGAGCGCGGTGCCGAGCATGGCCGCGTTGACGTAGCGCGCGGTGTTCGCCCGCGCGAGGTACTCGTTGGCCACGGTGACGTTGGCCACCTCGTAGGCAGAGAAGCCCTTGGAGCGGTTGTAGCTGTAGAACGGCAAGGCGATCGAGCCGCCGATGGTGAGCGCCGCCTCGCTGGCGAGGAAGAACCACCCGAGGCCGGGGTGGCCGTTCTGGAACTGCCCGACGCCGAAGGGGAGCGCGGCGATCCAGCGCGAGTGCTCGTCGGTGATCTTCTCCTCGCTGGCCAGCCGCTCCACCATCGCCAGGTGCTCGGCCTGCCGCTTGCGGTCGGCCTCGTCCTTGGCGCGTCGCTCGGCGTCTCTTCGCGCTTGCTCGGCGGCCATGGCGCTGAGGCGCTCGCGCATGCGGGCGCGCGTGTCGATGAAGGCGTTGATGACGTCGGCGGGGAAGCTGAGTGGATCCGGCTCGAAGGTCGGGTCGTCGAGGAGGAGCTTCTCGAAGATGGCCGTGCCCTGCACCGCGCTGTTCTTCGCCAGCGCCACCGCCCCCCAGTACATCCGCGCGCGCGAGAGGAGCGTCGGGTCGTGGATGGTGCCGTTGACGGGATCGAGCATGGTGCGGAAGCGCCGCTCGGCCTCGTCGTAACGGCGGGCAAGGTAGGCGGCCCGCGCCTTGTCGAGATCCCCCTGCTCGTCGGCCCGGGCCACCCCTGCGAACGAGCCGAGCGCCGCGAGGACGAGCAGGCCACCCGCGAGACGAGCCAGACCGGGTCGGAGGAACGAAGGAGCGCGCGTCCGCATCGAGAGCACCGCGGCACCCGCGGAGCGCCGATCCTACCTGAGGTCGACGTGATTCTGTCGCCAGCGAGCAGGGCGAGCCCGCGTGGGGCGGGGACCGCAAAAAACGACGCTTTTTTTGGGGAGAGGCGGCGCGTGCCGCCCCTAGATGACCGTCAGCGGGTCCCTTCAGGGACCCGCGAACGCTACGTGGACCATCTGGCCGGCGGTCAGCGAGGCGCGCTGGGCCTTGTTCGACTCCAGCTCGAGCACCGTGACCGCCTCGTCACGGCGGTGCATCGGCAGGGTCACCGGGGTGCCCGAGCGACAGGCGACCTGGGAGAATTCCTTGATGATGTAGTGATTCACCGGGTTGCCGTCGACGACGAGGATGGCGTCGCGGATGCGCAGGCGGAAGTCGCCGAGGTGCACGTCGGCCTGGCCCGGCCCGAGATCGACCCGGCGCGGCTCGCACAGGTTCTGCTGGCAGGTGAAGCGCAGCTCGTGGGCGTGGTCGTCGCTGATGGTCAGCACGTTCCCCTCGTGAGCCTCGCGCGGCAGCGCACCATCGAGCGAGAAGAGCACGCCGAAGGCCGGCACCAGCGAGTCGACCACCACGTCACGACGCACCGGCCGCGGCGGGGTCGGCGGCTTGGGGGTCACCGAGGCCGCGGTCTGCGGCGCGTGGCCCGCGTCCTGGTCCGGCGAGATCGGCGCCACCGGAGCCGAGGCGCTCGGCGCGACCTGCGCCTGCTGCTCGGCGTGACGCGCCACCACCTGCGCGTGGTGCACCCGCCGGGCGATGAAGAACGAGGCGATACCCACCCCCACCACCAGCGCCACCGGCACGGTGCGCAACAGCACGCGACGGCGCCGCTCCGCGCGCATCAGGCGGGTCAGGGCCCGCAGGAGATCGGGATCGTTCGGCGCGTAGGCGAGCGCCCGGTTGTAGTCACCGGCCGCGGCGAGCACGTTCCTCTCGCTGCGGGCCATCGCGGCCAGGGCGCTCAACCGCTTCACCAGCCGCGCCTTGTGCTGCTCGGCGTAGCCTTCGGGATCGTCGAGCCAGGCCTCCAGCTCCACCCGCGGCGCCCCCTCGCCCGCGCGCGCGAGCTCCGCCTCCACGGCCGCGGCCATCTCCCCCGCCGAGGCGAAGCGATCGGCCGGAGCGTGCGAGAGAGCGCGATCGATCAGCGCGCTCCACCGCTTGCCCACCGTCGGCCGCTCCCGCTCCGCCGGCGGATAGAGCCCCTCGAGGACGCGCCGCAGCACCTGCGCCGGGTTGTTCCCGCGGAAGGGGAGCGAGCCGACGACACATTCGTACAACAAGACTCCGGCGGCGAAGACGTCCGCACGCTCGTCGACCTCTCCCCCTTCGATCTGCTCCGGCGCCATGTGCGCCGGGCTCCCCAGCACCTGCCCGGTGGAGGTCCCCCCCTGCGCGTCGAGCAGCTTGGCGATGCCGAAGTCCGTCAGCTTCACCACCGTGCGCGTCCCCGGCTCCGGCGGCCGCTCCGACCGCTCGCCGCGATCGGTCCGCAACGAGCGCGCCGATCCGGTCGGCGTGTCCTCGCTGGCCAGCGAGCTCGCCCGCCGGTGCTCGACGAGCACGTTCTCCGGCTTCACGTCGCGGTGCACCACGCCGGCGGCGTGCGCGTGGCTCAGCGCCGCGAGGATCTCCAGCAGCACCGCACCGGCGATCTCCGGCGGCATCGGCCCGTGGTCCTCGAGCAGCTTGCGCAGGGTGCGCCCGCGAATCAGCTCGACGACCAGGTACTGCTCGCGCTCCTCCTCACCGGAGACGTCGAAGACCTCGACGATGTTCCGGTGGCGCAGCTTGGCGACCGCCTTGGCCTCGTCGGCGAAGCGCCGGGCCACGTCCGCCGAGTCGCGCAGGTGGGGGTGAATCACCTTGAGCGCCACGTCGCGACCGAGCCGCCGATCGCGCCCGCGGTACACCGTGGCCATCCCGCCATGGCCGATCTCCTCGAAGACCTCGTACTTCGCGAGATCGAACTGGCGACCGGGCAGCGGATCGGCGGCGCTCATCCCTTGAGCCCCAGCCGCTTCAGACGGCTACGCAGCGTGCTCTCGCTCAGGCCCAGCGAGCGCGCGGCGCGCGACTGGTTCCCTTCGGCGCGGGCGACCACCTGCGCCAGGATCTCCCGTTCGAGCTCCTCGAAGGTGGTGCCCCCCTCCGGCAGCTGCAGCGCGAGCGTCCCCGACACCACCGGCTCGGGCGCGCGTGCGAAGAGGAGCGTGCTCGAAGGGGGCGGCGGCGGGACGGTGGACAGCGTCATCCCGCCGAGACCCGGGAGCATCAGGTCCCCCGCGTCCACCTCGCGACCGGCGTTGTAGATCGCCAGCCGCTCCATCACGTTCCCCAGCTCGCGCACGTTGCCGGGCCAGGTGTGCCGCTCGAGCGCGCGCCAGGCCGCGTCGGTCAGCTGCGGCTGCGCGCGGTTCATCCGCTTGCAGGCCGCCACCAGCATCGGCTCGCCGAGCCCGCGCACGTCCTCGGGGCGCGCGCGCAGGGGCGGGATCTCGATCGGCGCCACGGCCAGCCGGTAGTAGAGATCGAGCCGGAAGCGCCCGGCCTGCGCCTCGGCGAACAGATCGCGGTTGGTGGCGGCGACGATGCGCAGATCGACCTTGCGCGGCTCGCTCCCCCCGACCGGCCAGATCTCGCGCGACTCGAGCGCGCGCAGCAGCATCGCCTGCAGGTTGAGCGGCGCCTCGCCGATCTCGTCGAGGAAGAGCGTGCCACCGTCGGCCAGCTCGAACAGGCCGCGACGCGACGCCTGCGCGCCGGTGAAGGCCCCCTTGACGTGCCCGAACAGCTCGCTCGCCATCAGCTCCGGCGGGAGCGCGGCGAGGTTCTGCGCCACGAAGCGCCCGCCACGACGCGCCGGCGCGAGGTCGTGTACCGCGGCGGCGACCAGCTCCTTGCCCACCCCGGTCTCGCCGAAGAGCAGCACGCTGGCGTCGGTGCTGGCGACGGCGCTCACCTGCTCGAGCACCCGCGCCATCGCCGGCGAGACCACCTGCAGCTGCGGGCGAGCGACCGCGCGCGTCACCGCCTCGACGTCCTCCTCGAGGCGCAGGTTCACCTGACGCAGCTCCTCCACCAGCCGCTTGTTCTGCTGGGCGAGCTGGCGCGACTCGGCGGCGCGGCGGATGTTCAGGCGCAGCTGCTCGACGTCCCACGGCTTCTGCACGTAGGCGAAGACGTGGGCATTGTTCACCGCGTCGGCGAGCTCGCTCACCTGGCTGACCGCGTCGCGGACGGAGGTGCAGAGGACGCGCGGCACGTCGGGGTACAGCTCGCACGCCTGACGGAGCAGCTCGGAGCCGCGCATCGGGTCCATGCGCATGTCGCTCACCAGCACGTCGAAGGCGCCCCCGGCCAGCTCCGCCAGCGCGGCCTCACCGCCGTCGGCGAGCGACACGTCGAACCATTCGCCGAAGACGGCGGCGAACACCGCGCGCACGTCCTCCTCGTCGTCGGTGTACAGGACGCGCGGCCGCGCAGCCGGCGAGGTCATCTCGCAGCGGAGAATACCAGCGGCAGGGCCAGCCCGCGCGCCTTATTGCAGCATCAGAGCCTTGTCACGGGCTCGCGAGCCGGCTCTGCAGGTCGCGGTGGAACACGTGGAAGGCGCTCTCCTCCGGCCACTCCGGCGCCCCTTGCAGCAGCTGCCGCGCCTTGGCGACCGTCCCGGCGTCGATCGCGAGGATGGCGCGGGCGTAGCGCATCGCCCAGAAGACCAGCGGCGAGACGGAGGAGGCGCGCTCGAGGACACGGGCGTCGTCCTGCAGGCTGGAATGGGCGAACGCCCGGGCCACCGCCCCGACCGCCTGGCGAAGCAGGGTGATCTTGCGCCGCGCGCTCCACCCCGCCAGCGGCGGCAGCGGCATGGTCTCGAGCTTGGCCGCCTTCTCCAGCGCTGCGCCTTTTTCCCCTTCGAACGTGTCGAGGAGCGTCTCCACGAAGAGCCGCTGCTCGAGCGCCGCGTCCCAGGCCGGCCCGTGCACCGCGCGCGACAGCGACCGGCGCGACGACTCGATCCAGCCGTAGGCGGCGTAGGCCGTGGCCGCCATGAGCGGCGCCATCGTCTCGGGATAGAGCACGCGCTCGAGCGACCCTTCCCAGGTCCCCAGCACCCGCTTCACGTCGCCCGAGAGGAGCACCGCGCGCATCCGCCGCCGCGAGAGGAACGGCGGCAGCAGCAACATGACCAGCGCGATCGCCAGCGGAAACAGGTAGCGCGGGTCGTGAAAGGCCATGCGCACGATGGGGAGCGCGCAGATCACCATCACCAGCCGGGGCAGCCACGGACTACTACGCGGGCGCGGCCCGACCGAAGGCGTCATCACCGGGAGAACCTAAGCACGTTCTGCCCGCCGCGCCCGTGATTCCAGGCGCTTACGGTCTGTCAGCCTTTGGCGTCGCCGATGCCGTGTCGTCGCAAGTAGCCGCGGACGTGGGCTCGTTCCATCGCCGCGCGGCGGCCAATCTCGCTCACGTTGCCGCTGCACTCGGCGAAGAGCGCCATGAAGTACTCGCGCTCGAAGCGGGCGAGGATGTCGCGCTTGGCGTCCTGGAAGGTGCGGCCGCGGGTCGGGGTCGACTCGCTCGCCTGCACCAGCGGCGAGAGGTGCGCCGCCAGATCGATGGGGCCGTCCTTGCCGAAGGCGAGAGCGACGGCGACCACGTTGCGCAGCTCGCGCACGTTGCCCGGCCAGTCGTGGCGCATCAGGCGCTCGAGCGAGTCGCTGGTGACGCGGCCGTAGGCCTCCTTGTCGCCGATGTCTTCCACCATGCGGCGGACCAGCAGCGGGATGTCCTCGAGGCGGTTGCGCAAGGACGGCAGCTCGACGCGCAGCTGCGCGACGCGGAAGTACAAGTCGCTCCGGAACGTCCCGGCGTTCACCTCGCGGACGAGGTCACGACGGGTGGCGGCGATGACCCGCACGTCGACCGTCTTGTAGGTGTTCGAGCCGACGCTCTTGATGCGCTGCTCGGCAAGCGCGCGCAGGAGCTTGGGCTGGACGTCGAGCGGGAGCTCTCCGAGCTCGTCGAGGAAGATGGTGCCGCCGTCCGCCTCGGCGAACGGGGAGATGCGCTTGTCGACGGCGCCGGTGAAGGCGCCGCGCTCGTGACCGAAGAGGATGCTCTCGGCCAGCGTCGCCGGGATGGCGCCGCAGTCGACGACGATGAACGGCTTGTGGGCGCGCGAGCTGGCGCCGTGGATGGCGGCGGCGACGAGCTCCTTGCCGGTGCCGGTCTCGCCGCCGATGAGGACGGTGAGCTCGGTGGGGGACGCCTTGCGCATCTTCTCGAAGACGGCGCGCATCGGGGCGCTGCCGCCGACCAGCGGGCCGAACTCGGCGACGTCGGGGACGTCGACCTGCTCCGGCGTGGTCGGGGTGAACTCGAGGTACGAGTCGCCGACGGTGAGCGAGGTCGGCTTGAGGAGGAACACCTCGCCGACCCGCGTATCGCCGAGGAACGTGCCGTTGCGCGACCCGAGGTCACGGACGCGGACGCCGCGCTCGGTGGCGACGAGCTCCAGGTGAACGGCGCTGACCTTGCGGTCGTCGAGCACCAGGTCACAGGCTTCGTTCCGCCCGATGACGAGCGTGTCGGCG
>JAMFST010000238.1 GCA_026225435.1 Labilithrix luteola | reverse complement strand
CGGTCTCCCCTCCCTCCACACCCCCCCTGCCGCCGGCCCCCCCCCCCTTTCCCCCACCACACTTCCTTTGGTGCACCACCCCCCTCCCCCGCCCCGGGCGCGGACCAACCCCCCCGACTCGATGGGATGGACTTGGGGACGGGCGGATGACGCGCGCGTTGCGCCGGGTCGACGCCGAGCCGACGGCCGTGCTGGCCGCGCTGCGCGATGCGCTGGGCGGCGGACCCGCGCTCTTCGTCGGCGACACGGGGCTCCCGCTCCCCGCCCAGGTGCCGCAGCGCGTCGCGCTTGTGGTCGAGACCAGCGGTTCGACCTCGAAGCCCAAGCGGGTCGCGCTCTCGTCCGACGCCCTCCTTGCCAGCGCCGCGGCCTCCGCGTCGTCGATCGGTGGCCACGGCCAGTGGCTGCTCGCCCTTCCCGTGCACTACATCGCGGGGCTCAACGTGCTCATCCGCTCCATCACGAGCGGCTTCGAGCCCGTCGCAGTGCTCACGCCCTCCTTCGATCCGCGCGCCTTCGCGGCCGCGGCCGACACGATGGCGAAGGCCGTGCCCCACTTCACCTCGCTGGTGCCCGCGCAGCTGGCGAGCATCCTGGCGCAGCCCGAGGCGGTTCGTGCCGCGGCGCGCTTCGAGCGCATCCTCCTCGGGGGACAGCAGGCTCCGCCGACGCTTCTCGAGGCCGCGCAGGCCGCGGGAATTCGAGTCACAACCACTTACGGTTCGAGCGAGACCGGCGGCGGCTGTGTCTACGACGGCCTCCCCATCGGCAATACGCGAGCGCGCATTGCGGAGGGCCAGGTCGAGCTGTCCGGCGCCGTGCTCGCCGAGGGATACCTCGAGGATCCGGAGCGCACGGATGTCGCGTTCGCCGACGAGGCGGGCACCCGCTGGTATCGCACGGGCGACACGGGCAGCCTGACCGGTGACATGCTGACCGTGAGTGGTCGACTGGACGACGTCATCATCTCGGGCGGCATCAAGGTCTCCCTCGCGGACATCGAGCGAGTCGTCCGCGGCATCGACGGGAACGAGGATGCCGTGGTCGTTCGCGCCTCGAGCGAGCGCTGGGGTGAGGTGCCGGTCGTGGTCAGCACGCGTGCCATCGAGCTCGGCGCGCTGCGTGACCTGGTCCGGGCCGCGCTGGGCCCGGCGGCGGCGCCGGCCCGCGCCATCCGCGTCGACGCCATCCCCCTGCTCAGCTCCGGCAAGCCGAACCGAGTCGAGCTTCAAAGGCTCGCTCGGTAGAATCCCGGTGTGGCCTCACGTAAACAGCAGCGCATTGACCCGAACCGAGCGCAGAAGCTTCAGGTTCCCGCGCGGCTCGAGGACAACGTGCGCATCCCGCGCGAGGCCCGAGCGACCGGCGCAGCGGCGAAGTCCTCGCAGGCCTCCAACAAGGGCAGAAGCGGACGTCCGGGCGGTCGACCGCCGACGGCCGCAAAGGTGCGCAGGGCCGGACCGCGTGACTGGATCGGCGGAGCACGTCTTCGCACGCTCCCACTGTCGATCTCGCCGGTCATCCTCGGCACGGCAGCCGCCCACACCTCGATCGCTCCCTGGGCGTGGTGGCGCATCGCTCTCGCGCTCATTGTCGCAGTGGGCCTGCAGATCGGCGTCAACTACGCCAACGACTACTCGGACGGCGTTCGCGGCGCGGATAAGTTCCGGCTCGGTCCATCGCGACTGACCGGATCCGGTGCGGCTAAGCCGCGCACCGTGCTCACGGTTGCTCTGGTGTTCTTCGCCCTCGCTGCCGTCGCGGGCGTCATCCTCGTCGTGCACATCGGACAGTACTGGCTGCTCGCTGTGGGCGCCGTCT
>JAMFST010000237.1 GCA_026225435.1 Labilithrix luteola | reverse complement strand
GCAGCGAGTGCGCCGCCGCCAGGTTCGGGTCCAGCTTGAGGACGCTCTCGGCGTGGGCCGAGGCGCGCGCCTCGTCGCCGAGCAGCTCGTGGGCGTTGGCCAGCTCGAGCCGCACGCGGGCGAGCGACACCTTGTCGTCCGCCTCGCTCAGCGCGCCGTCGCGGGCGGTCAGGAGCTCGAGCAGCACGGCGGGAGCGAGCGCCCCCGGGTCGCGCCGCGTCGCCGGCGAGGGCATCGGGGTCGGCGGCGTGTCGATGTCGAGCGAGCGGGCGACCACGGCGGGGGCCGGTGCCGGCGTGCCGGGCGGGGCGTTCGAGGGGAGCGGCGGCGGCGCCTTGCTTCCGCGGGCGGCTTGCGGCGGGAGCGGAGGAGGGGCCTTGCTCCCGCGCGCCTGGGCGGACGGGTTCTGCGCTGCCGGCCCACCACCGGGGATTGGCGGCGGACGGCTCCCCGTCGTCGCCGGTCCACCGTCGATCGACGGCAAGGCTTGCGGAGCCAGCGCCGCGGATGCGCTCGCCGCTGCGGCGCTTGCTGCGGCCGCAGCCGCCGCCGCGATCTTGCTCTTCGAGCCCAGATCCGTCGGCAGCGGCGGGGCGATCGTCGCGATGAAGCCGGGCGAGCTCGGTCGCGGGGCCATCATCGGCAGCCCCGTGTCGATGCTGGCGCGCTTCAGCGTCTGGATCTGGTCCTCGACCGTCCAGCGATCGCTCGTCAGGAGGAGTAGCTTGTCGATCGAGTCGCGCATGCCCGACTCGTCGTCGAGGATCTCGCTGTCCTCGACCAGCAGGCTGCCGGTGAGAATTTCGGATTCGGGGGAGGAGTGAGGGGGAGGCAACGTTCGAGATGCTCGCACATCCAGCCGGTCTGCGCGTAGACTCCTCTGTGTCGATGCGCCGACGAGGACTGGCCCCGCTTGGACTCACCGCGTCGTTGCTCTTCCTCGGCATGTCCGGGCTCGTGTGCGCCGCGGGTGGCTGCACCGCGCTGGTGAAATTCGACGATCCGCCCACCGACGAGGGGGACGACGACGGCGGCAGCGGGCCCGACGCCACCGACCTCGACGTCACCACGGTGACCTTCCCGGACGCTGCCGGCGACAGCAGCACGCCGCCGCTCGACGGTGCGCCCCCCACGGACGCGGGCGACGCCGCTACCGACGCCGCCAACGACAGCGGGCCCGACGCGGGCGACGGCGGCCTGCTCGCCGAGTGCCCCACCGCCTGCACCGGCTACGCGGCGGGCGACTACTGGGTCTGCGGCTGGAAGCGCGAGGCCTGCATCTCGGACACCGCGCACCTCAACATCGTCCACTGCGACGAGAGCACCCCGCTGGGGGCCTACACCTGCCCGACCGGTGAGACCTGCGTCGGAAGCAACGACGAGGACTTCTGCGACCCGTGCAGCGGCCAGGTGACCGGCGCGCAGGTCTGCGACACCAGCGTCATGGACCCGTCGCACGTGGCGTACCTCGTCACCTGCAACGGAGCGTCGACCGCCCCGAGCTACCAGGTGTGCGCCGACAACGGCTGCCTCAACTGCAGCACCACGCTGAAGACGACGACGCTGCCTCCGTGAGAAAGCGCCTCCCCGCCGCCTTCGTGGTGACCGTGTCGGCGATGGCGGGTACCGGTGGCTGCCACACCGAGGAGCCGATCCACGCGAACCCACCGTCGCAGGATCCGCAGTGGAATCCGCCGCCGCCCCCGTCCGAGGTGACCGAGCCGGCGGACGCTGGGCTCGCGGAGGATGCGTCGGCCGATGCGCCCAGCGGGCCGCTCCACTGGAACCCACCGCGGCCGATGGTCGAGCAGCTCAACGCGACGGATCGGAAGACGGACCAGCCGATCCTGAAGACCGAGACCGGGTGCGAGGTCGATCCGGGGCTCGACTTCCACCGTGGTGCCAGCCGGCGCCCGCGCTCGCATGCGGTCAAATGTCCAGCGGCGATGAACGATCCCGCGTGGGGCGCGTGTCTGCACGGGACGCTGGACACGACCAGCACGACCGACGCCGACGGCGGTGCGCTCTGCTCCTGCAACAACCACGGCAATCCTCCGCGGGTGCGGTCGGTCGCGTGCCCCGCGCTGCGCTGAGCGCCTCGGCGCGGGTGCAAGAGGAGTGGCACCGGCGCATCGAGGAGGAGTACCGCTCGGCGGCGCTGGCCAATCACCTGACCCTGTGGCTGGTGCAGATCGGCGCCTCGCCCGGGCTCATCGAGCGAGGGCTGCGCATCACGAAGGACGAGCTGGCGCACGCCACCCTGAGCCACCGGACGTACCGCGGGGCGGGAGGGGCCGCGGCACCGGCGATCGTGCGCGAGACCTTGCAGCTCGCGCGACGGCCGGGCGAGCCGCTCGAGCACGACGTGACGCGGGTGGCGCTCCGCACCTTCTGCCTCGGCGAGACGGTGGCGGTGCCGCTCTTCAAGGTGCTGCGCGAGGGCTGCACCGTGCCCATCGCGCGCAAGACGCTCGACCGGGTGCTGCGCGACGAGGTCCGGCACCGCGAGTTCGGCTGGCTCCTGCTCGACTGGTTGTTCGAGCTCCCGCTGGCGCCCGCCTTGCGCGCCATCGTCGAGCGGGAGCTGCCGGACGGCTTCGCGCAGATCCGCCGCGGCTACGCGCCCGAGTCGGTGCGTACGGAGGATCGAATGGACAGCGCGGAGCGCGCCTGGGGGCTGATGCCGCCAGCGGAGTACGCGCGGGTGGTGGAGCGAGCGCTGGTGCGCGACTGGATCCCGCGCTTCGAGCGCCGCGGGATCGATGCGCGGGCTGCCTGGGATCGCGGCGGCTGAACGCGGGCCGTCACGTCGCCGCGCGCAGGTACTCGTCCCACTGGTCCATGCTCTTGGTCCCGAGCTCGGCGACCCAGTCCCCGCGCTCCTCCAGCGACATCGGGCCGACCTCCGCCCACTGCGCCTCGCTCACGAAGAGCGGCTCGACGACCTGTACCGCCGGGCCTTCGGGGATCGAGAAGGCCCACCGCGGCACCAAGAGGACGTGCATCCCGTCGCCTCCGAGCGACTGGTAGTGCACGAGCGGCCGCGTCTCCGCCAGCATCGAGAGCCCCAGGTTCGACAGCGTCCACAGGATCACCGGGCTGTCTGCGCGGGTGCAGGCGCACAGCTCGAACGAGTCGAGGCCGGCCCTTGCCTGCAGCACCGCGGGACGAGCGCTGAGACCGGCCGTGGTGCCGACGCACAGATCGGGGTGAACGCGGAGGAACACCCCCACGTGCGGCTGCCGCGGCGACTCCGGCTCGATCTGACCGAGCACCTGCGTGCCGTCGACCGGGACGGTCTTGCCGAGGTGCGCGAGCAGCGCGTCCAGGTACCGCTGGGCGTAGGAGGACATGTCAGAAAGGTCGACCGTGCATGGCCGACTCCGCCAGCCCGACGAGATCGCCGCACCCCGCGGCGCCGAGGTCGTGGTTCTCGTCCGGATCCGCGCCGAGGTCGAAGCAGCTCCACGCGTGGTCGCTGGCGGTGGCCACCAGCTTGCGGTCGCCGCGGATGGCGCCCCAGTTCTTGAAGGCGCAGCCCCACATCTCGGTGCAGTTGGTCATCACCGTGGCGGTGCCCTCCGGGGTGCCGCCGCGGAGGAGGCTCTCGCCCGGCATGCGCGCGCGGAACGGCGCCAGCTTCGGATCGCTCCACACGCCGGCGAGGTCGAGCATCGTCGGCAACAGATCGAGCAAGGTGGTCGGCGTCTGCGCTCGTGCGCGCAGCGCTTTCTCCTCGTCCGCGGTCAACGTGCCCGCCGGCGCGTCGATCCAGAACGGCACCCGCACTTCCGGATCGAACAGCGTCCCGGTGTGGCCGACGGAGCCCTTCTCGCGCAGCTGCTCGCCGTGGTCGCTGGTGAAGATCACGACCGTCTGCGCCCCCGCGGGCGTGCGGCGCAGCGACTCGAGCAAGCGTGCGACGGCCCGATCCTGGAGGTACACCGCGTTCTGGTACAGGTTGTGGATCGCCTCGGCCGAGTCCTCGTCGTCCGGCTTGAAGGGGGCGTAGCTCTCGTCGGTGATGTACGGAAAGTGCGTGTTCGACAGGTGCACCACGCTCAGACGCGCGCGGGTGTCGCCGTCGCTGGTGGACTCGTGCAGGTCGGCGAGCACGCGGTCGATCAGCGCGCCGTCGTCGGCACCGGTCTCCAGCGGCGCGCCCGGATCGAGATCCGTGGCGCTGGCGCGATGGTCGAGCGGCAGCCCTTCGAGCCAGGTGCCCGAGTTGCCGAAGAGGAGGTTCTGCGACGTCCAGTAGTCCGTCCCCAGGCCGGCCGCGTGCGCGTACTCCCAGAGCAGCGGCGCCGAGTGCAGATCGCGGCGCGAGGCGGTGGGGACGAGGCCATTGAAGACGACGCCGAGCGAGATCGCGGTCGTCGAATCGACCGCCCGCACCTGGTCGAGGGCGATGCGATCGGGGGCGGCGCGGTTGGTGCGCGGCGTGTACACGCAGTCCTCGCGGAACGCGTTGCACACCGACATCTGCCGGACCGACTCGTCGAGGATCAAGAGCACGTTGCGCGCGCGCGCCGGGTGAGCGGCGAGCGCCGGAAGCGGCTCCGGCGTGCGCGCCTCGGGGAAGCGCTTGAGCGCGTACTCGTTGTGTCCCCAGTGGGCGCGGGCGAGCTGGCCCATCGCCGAGACGTACATGAACTCGGGCGTGCCGCCTTGCTCGCCGCCGGCCGACGGATCGACGAAGAGCGCCGAGCCGAGCGCCACGATCGCGACGTCGAGCGCCAGGCGTGACACCGCCGCCGGGACCCGCGCGAGCCGGCGCAGGAGGAGCGGCCAGGCGATGGCCACGACCAGCGGCGGGAGGAGAGCGCGGGCGACGGTCCAGCGGTCCATCCACACCTGCTGCCCGATGCTCGGGAGCCTCGAGGTGCCCACGAGGATGGCGCGCGGGTTCAGGTACGCGTGGTAGCGGCCGAACGTGTAGACCTGCGCGCCGACGGTGAGCAGCGCGGCGGCGACGAGGAGCAGGCGGGCGACGTTGCGGCGGACGATCTCCGCGGCGCTACGCTCCCGCCCCGACGCGGCGACGAAGAGTGACGTCACCAGCGCCGCCGTCACGACCACCGTGCGCAGGTAGAAGTGCCGCTCCTCGGGGACGAGGTGCTCGAGGTACGCATGCCGTCGCGCGACGTCTGCCGCCACCAGGACCGCCACCGGCGCGACGGCGAGCGCTCCGACCCCGACGCGCCGCCACCCGGACGCGCGCAGCCGCGGCAGAGCGGCCTCGGAGGAGCGGTCGAGGGTGACGCTCAGGTGACGGAGCGGAGGCGACAAGGGGGCGCATCCTCGGGGATGAGCCGGCCGCCGACAAGGAGAAGCTGACGCCAACGCGACGGAATTTACGCGCGAAAAACCGGGGTCATGCGTTCATGCGCATCCAGGAATGGTCTTCCTTGCATCCATTCGCATTCACGCATATAACTCCCGGACCGATGGAATCCGAGGAGCTCCTTCCGACGTCCGGGTCCGCGCTGGCTTCGCCGGCGACGGCGCTGGTGGCGCGATGGGAGCTTTACCGCGTCCTGGCCGAGCCGGTGCGCCTTCGGCTGCTCGCGCTGGCGGCGGCCGAGGAGCTGACCATCGGGGAGCTGGCCGACATCCTCGGGGAGAGCCAGTCCAACGTGTCGCGTCACGTGGCGCCGCTCAAGCAGGCGGCGCTGGTGGCGGTGCGCAAGCAGGGGACCCGTGCGCTGGTCCGTCTCGGCGAGCGCACCAGCGGCGATCCGGTGGTGGCCGACGCGCTCGCCAGCGGTCGCGCGCTCTGCGAGGAGGACGGGAGCTTCGCCCGCATCGCCGAGGTGCTGCGCGCGCGCGACGCCGTCGGCCGTGACTTCTTCGCTCGTCCCCGCGGCAGCAGCTCTTCGCTCGGTGGGGCGGACGGCGCCGAGGGCGGTCGCGCCGCGGCTCGCTTCGCCCCCGCCGAGCTGGGCGCGTACCTCTCCGCGCTCGCGCCGCTCATCGCCCACCGCGGCCTCGCGCTCGACGTCGGCACCGGGGACGGCGGTCTCCTCGACGTTCTCGCCCCGGTCTTTCACCGGGTCATCGGCGTCGACCGCTCCGCCGCGCAGCTGGCCTTCGCCCGCGAGCGGGTCAAGGCGCGTGGCTACGAGAATGTCCATCTGTACGAGGGCGAGCTGACCGATCCGCCCCTGCGCGAGATGTGTGGACCGGGCGGCACCGGCGCTGACGCCGTCTTCGGCGTGCGCCTCCTGCACCACGCGCCCCGTCCGGCCGACGTCGTCGCCCAGCTCGCCGCGCTGGTGCGCCCCGGTGGCCACCTGGTGGTGCTCGACTACGCCCGCCACGACGACGAGACGATGCGCGACCAGGCCGATCTCTGGCTCGGCTTCGAGCCGCCGGAGCTGGCCCGCTTCGCCGACGCCGCCGGGCTGGGCAAGCCGCACGTCGCCCGCGTCCTCGCGCCGCGGAGCGGCCCGGACGCGCATCTCCCCTGGCAGGTGATGGTGGCCGAGAGGCTCGCCCGACCGGCCCACAAGGTTCAGTAATTCACGTAAACGAGAAGTTCTAAGTACCCGAAATAACTAAAGGAATACGACCATGGTTGACGGAAGCGCGTACACCAAGAACGAAGGCTCGACCTACAAGGTCGCGGACATCTCCCTCGCCGCCTGGGGCCGCAAGGAGATCGCGATCGCCCAGAGCGAGATGCCCGGGCTCATGGCGCTCCGCGCCGAGTTCGGCAAGTCCAAGCCGCTCGCCGGCGCCCGCATCGCCGGCTGCCTCCACATGACCACCCAGACCGCGGTGCTCATCGAGACCCTGACCGAGCTCGGCGCGGAGGTCACCTGGACCTCGTGCAACATCTACTCGACGCAGGACCAGGCGGCCGCCGCCATCGCCGTCACCGGCGTCCCCGTCTACGCCTGGAAGGGCGAGACCGAGGCCGAGTACGACGAGTGCATCGAGAAGCAGCTCTTCGCCTTCAAGGGCGGCAAGGGCCCGAACATGATCCTCGACGACGGTGGCGACCTCACCATCATCGCCCACAAGAAGCACCCCGAGCTGTTCACCGGCGCCGATCCGGTCCGCGGCATCTCGGAGGAGACCACCACTGGCGTGCACCGCCTGTACGAGATGGCCAAGGCCGGCACCCTCAAGGTCCCCGCCATGAACGTCAACGACTCGGTCACCAAGTCGAAGTTCGACAACCTGTACGGCTGCCGCGAGTCGCTCGGTGACGGCCTCAAGCGCGCCACCGGCGTCATGTTCGCCGGCAAGGTCGCCGTCGTCGCCGGCTACGGCGACGTGGGCAAGGGCTGCGCGCAGGCGCTCCGTGGCCTCGGCGCTCGCGTCCTCATCACCGAGATCGACCCGATCATCGCGCTGCAGGCGGCCATGGAAGGCTACCAGGTCACCACGATGGAGAAGGCCGCCTCCCAGGGCGACATCTTCGTCACCGCGACCGGCTGCATGGGCATCATCCGCCCCGAGCACATGAAGGCCATGAAGGACCAGGCCATCGTCTGCAACATCGGTCACTTCGACTGCGAGATCGACGTCGCCTGGCTCGAGAAGAACCCCGAGATCAAGGAAGAGAACGTCAAGCCGCAGGTCGACCAGTTCATCTTCCCGGACGGCAAGCGCATCACGCTCCTCGCCCGCGGCCGCCTGGTGAACCTCGGCTGCGCCAACGGCCACCCGAGCTTCGTCATGTCGTCGTCGTTCTCGAACCAGACCCTCGCGCAGATCGCGCTCTGGACCGAGCCGAAGAAGTACGCCATCGGCGTCCACGTCCTCCCGAAGAAGCTCGACGAGAAGGTCGCCCAGCTCCACCTCGGCAAGCTCGGCGTCGAGCTGACCACGCTCACCGACGAGCAGGCGAGCTACCTGGGCGTGTCGAAGGAAGGGCCGTTCAAGCCCGACCACTACCGCTACTGATCGCGCTTCGCGTCGAGCAGCGCTGAAGACGAACGCCGCATCTCGGAGACGAGGTGCGGCGTTTTTTCATGGGGCGCGCTCCGGTCAGAACGTCGCGGTGAACAGCGGTGTCGAAGACGACGCCGGCAGGCGCAAGGCGCTCGGTGCCGCGGAAGGCGCAGCGGACGGGGCAGAGGGCGGGACGTACGGTGCGGGAACCGCAGGCTCCTGCTGCACCGCGGTGTTGGGGCGCATGCCGAGTCCGACGACGAGCATCACGGCGCCGGCCACGACTCCGCCCGCTCCCACGGCGGCCGCCGTGCCGGAGCCGTCGGCGGCAGCGGCGAGGAGGCCGTCGATGGCGAGCGTCGTCGCACCGATCCCCAGGACGACGCTGCCGCCGATGATCAGGCCCAGGCCGGCCCCGCGGCGCGCGCTGGAATTGGGGATGACGTCGAGGATCGCCGGCTGATCGCGCCAGTCGTGGAGGTGGAAGGCGTCCGACTCGGAGGTGTCGGGCCCGGCGATCCGGTAGACGCCGGCGACCGGCAAGGGGCGATCGCAGGGGGCGTCGCAGACCCGGCGCCAGGCGTCGTCGTCGATGTCGTCCGGGCCTCGCTCGAGCGGCTGCATCTCGAGGGAGAGCCCTTCGGCGCCATTCAGGTGGACCGGGATCACCGGCTGCTGCACGGCCGCGGTCGGCTGGGCGCGGGCAAGGCGGGGAGAGAGCGAGAGGACCACACCGAGCAGCAGGGCCAGCGAGCGCAGCTTCACTTGTCGCCCTCGTCGTTGGTG
>JAMFST010000236.1 GCA_026225435.1 Labilithrix luteola | reverse complement strand
TGGGGACCGCGCTGCAGGACGGCAACCGGCTGCACGAGGCGGTCGACGCGCTGGAGACGGCGCTCACCCACGACGGCACGCGCGTCGAGGCGTACCGCCGGCTCGCCACCATTCACCGCAAGCTCGGCGCGCACGCGGCGGCGGCGGCGGCCTGCGAGGAGCTGTTCCGGCGCGGCGCCCACGACGTCGACACGCTGGTCGATCTCGCCGAGGCGCGACGAGCGCTGGGAGAGGACGAGCGAGTGGTGCGCGCGCTCGATCAGGCGCTCTCGATGGATGCGGAGAACCAGCGCGCGCACCGGCTCCGGGCGACGGTGGCGGCGCAGCGCGGGCAGCACGAGGACGCGGTGCGCTCCTACGAGGCGGTCCTCAAGAAGCAGCGGACCGACGTGGAGGCGCTCTACGGAGTCGCGCTGTCGTACCTGGCGCTCCGGCGGCGCGGCGAAGCGATCGAGGCGTTGCGCGCGGCGACGGAGATCGATCCGGACCACGCCGACGCCTTCCTGACGCTGGGGCGCACGCACCAGGCGATGCTGGCGCACCGGGAGGCGGCGGCGGCGTTTCGTGCGGCCACGCGGATCCGCGACGACGCCGGCGCCTTCCTCGCGCTCGCCGAGACCGAGCGCGAGCTCGGGCGGCTCGAGGATGCGGTCACCTCCATCCACCAGGCGGTGCGCTTGTCGCCGAAGGATCCCGCGCCGCTGCTGCTGCTCGGCGGTCTCCTGGCGTCGCTCGATCGACTTCCGGAGGCGGTGACGGCGCTCGAGAAGGTGACCGTGCTGGTCCCGGACACCGCCGCGCACGCGCACGCCGAGGCGCAGCGTCAGCTGGCCGAGCTGCACGCCCGCCTCGGCGATCGCCCGCGCGCCGTCCGCGCTCTCACGGCGCTCGGCGAGGCCGGTGCTCACACCGCCGAGTCGCTGGTGGAGCTGGCGCGCCACGAGATCGCGCTCGGTCCTCCGCTCCCGGCGCTCGAGGCGGTGCGACGCGCCACGCAACGGGCCGACGATCTCGAGGCGCACGCCCTGCGCGGCGAGCTGGCGCTCGAGCTGCACCAGTTCACCGAGGCGAGCGAGGCGTACGAGCGGATCCTGGCGAGGCAACCGCAGTCGCCCGCGGCGCTGTACGGCATCGCTCTGGCCAACCTCGGCGCGCACAAGACCCGCGAGGCGCTCGAGCCGCTGCAGAAGCTGGTGGCGCTCGATCCGCGACACCTCGAGGCGCAGCAGACCCTGGGGAGCGTGCTCCTCGAGCGCGAGCGCGCCGCCGAGGCGATCACCCCGCTGCGCGCGGCCGCGTCGATCGCCCCCAACGACGCCCGCACGCACCTGCAGCTGGCCGCCGCCTACCGCGCCACCGGTCAGGCGGAGCTGGGCGCGGCGAGCTACGTGCGCGCTCTCGAGCTGTCGCCGCACGCGGGGCAGACGTGGCTCGATCTCGGCCTGACGTACCTCGATCTCGGTCGTCGCAACGACGCCATCGACGCCTTCGAGGACGCGCTCGAGCGCGATCCGTCGCTCGCCGTGGCGCGTCGCTCGCTCGGAATCGCGCTCGAGGAGCAGGGGCGACACGCCGATGCGGTGCACGCCTTGTGGCCGCTGGTCAGCTCGCCTCCGCCGGACGACGCGCTGGCGCTGCGTCACCTCGCCCAGGCGTTGCAGCAGCTGGGCAAGCTGTCCGACGCGCTCCCGGTGGCGCAGCGATCGGTGCGCGCGGATCGTCGCGACAAGGTGGCGAAGAAGCTGCTGGCGGATCTGCACGCGAGCGCCCACGAGCACGCCAGCGCCGTGGAGCTCTACGAGGATCTGCTCCGCCGCGATCCCCAGGACGCTGGCGCGGTCTTCGGGCTCGCGCGGTCGCTCCACGCGCTCAAGCAGTCGGAGCGAGCGTTCGAGCTCGCCAAGTCGGCGAGCGAGCTCGATCCGAGCAACCCCGACGCGCACCTGCTCTTCGGGCGCATCCTGGTGCTGCAGGAGCGCTGGCGCGAGGCAGCCGGCGCCTTCGCCAAGGCGCGGCGTCTGCGTCCCAACGACGGTGAAGCGGCGCTGCGTCTCGGGGAGATGCTCCAGCGCACCGGCGACCTCGGCGCCGCGCGCGAGGCGCTCCTCCACGCGGTCAAGCAGATGCCGGAGGACGGGCACGCGCGCTTCACGCTCGGCGTCGCCCTGCTCAAGCTCGGCGACGTCGACAGCGCCATCGACGCGTTCGAGCACGCGGTCGCCAAGTCCCCCGGCCAGGGGAACTTCCGCGCCGCGCTCGCCGTGGCCTACGCGCAACGCGGCCGCACCCTCGAGGCGGTCGATCAGTACGAGGAGGCGATTCGCAGCGGCGTGCGCAGCGGCGACATCGCCTTCGGGTACGGCGTGCTCCTCGAGCAGGTCGGTCGCCCCACCGAGGCGGTCACCCAGCTGGTCGCTGCGGCCAAGCTCCGGCCGAACCACGTCGAGAGCCACCGGCGCCTCGGGCAGCTACGGGCGAAGCTCGGGCGGGACGCGGAGGCGGTCGAGTCCTTCTGGCAGGCGGTGCGTCTCGACACCGACGAGCCCGATCTACGCATCGAGCTCGGCTCGTGTCTCGCGCGCCTGGGGCAGCGCGAGGCCGCCCTCGAGCAGCTGCGCATCCTCGAGGATCTCGACTCCGATGCCGGCGCTCAGCTCGCGCGGATCATCGGTCGCTGATCAGCGGGCGCTGGAAACGGCGCCGAAGCCCGGGCAGGAAGCCGCCTTCTTCTCCTCCGGCGGCGCGTCCTCGCAGCAGTCGAACTTCGCCGGGCCGGGATCGATCTCGGCGTGTGGTGCGCCGCCGTCGGCGGTCTTCGCGCCGGGGAACCTGTGCGACCAGAGCGGCTCCTCGGCGGAGAAGAGCTGCAGGTCGTGGAGGGTGAACACCCGTTCGAGCTCGGCGTGACGCAGGCGGTGCCCCGCCTCGTCCTTGGCGTTCATCTCCTCGTAGAGCGTCACGCCGGTGGCGACGTAGCGCGCCGAGGTCGTCAGCCGGTACTCGATGCGCCCGGGCGCGCCCGGCTCTCCGGCGTTGACGTAGTCGCGCTGGTCGGACGCGAACGACACGACGTTCACCAGCTCCCCGCGGCGCGGGAGGAACACGCTGGTCTGGTTGCGGCAGGCGACCGGCTTCGTGTTGCCGGTGCAGCCCTCGTCGGACACGGTGATGACCACCTCCGGGCCGATCCGCTCGGTGGCGAAGAACGGGCGCGTCGACAGGCCGCGGTAGGTGCCGATGGCGTAGACCTCGGCGGCGTCTTCCTTCGCGCGCACGAGCGCCAGCGGCCCGGCCTCGGTGCCGTCGGCGAAGCGGTGGGTGCGCATCCACAGCACCTTGATGTGATCGCCGCCGCTACCGAGGAGGATCTCCCCTTCGGCGATGGCCAGCGGGTACTGCGTGATGCGCGTCGCGCCGGTGAACGCGGGGTCGTCGAAGAGCGGCCGCCCGGTGCAGGGGACGGCGCCCTCGGGGAGCGACTGGTGCTCCTTGTCGTAGGTCGGGAAGACGAGCTCCCAGTCCTGCTGCTCGCTGAGGCCGCGGAGCAGACCGCCGCGCCCCTTCTGGATCGGCAGCCGCACCACGCACGCCGGCACCGGCGCCATCTGCCGCGCCGCGTCCTCGGGATGGGGAAACACCACCGGATCCCCGCACGCCGCGGCGGCGAGGAGCGACAGGGCAGCGGCCAGGCCGGGCACGAGGCGAAGGAGACAGTGACGAAGCGCAGAAGACTCGGCCATGTAATCCAGGGTAAGTCGCCCGCGCGAGCAACCCCAAGTCTTCGGCGATTCAAAGCCGGGCCCGAGGCTCCCCTGAGCGTCACCCGGTCCGATCTTCGCGAAAGTGAACCACGTGAGGTCGGCGAGAAGTTGTCGGAAAGGCTGCAAAGCTAGGGAGCGGGCGGAGGAGCCCTACTTCTGTAGGGCGACGACCCCCGACCGACGATTTGCGGCCTTTCCGGCAACTTATCGTCGGCCTCACAGCTCGGTGTAGCCGCCCGGGATGACGAACGTGTCGTCGCGTCCCGCCATCGTCAGCACGCCCCAGCAGGCGAGCTTGGTCTTGCCGGCGAAGGTGATGACCTCGCTGCCGCTGCCGATGGGCGCGAGCACGGCGAGGTTCGAGCGGTGGACGCCCCATGAGCCCGGCCCGTGCTGGAGAATGGCCTCGTGCAGCTCGCGCCCGGCCGCCGGAGCGTCGGGGAGGATGGCCACGCGCAGCCGCACCGGGTGCTGGCCGGCGTTGGCCACGTCGACGTAGACCAGGTCCCCGCGCTCGCGCACCACGCTCGCTTCGTAGCCATGCGCCTTGAGGAACGCGACCAGCGATCCCTCGTTGAGCGGCGCGTACTCCGGGCGCACCGTCTCGCTCTCGCACAGGCTCGCCTTGAGGCGCGTCTCGCCGGGAGCGAGCGTGCCGTCGGCGTACTGCGAGCCGTTCCCTCCGGTGTCGATGGCGATGGGCCGCGCGGCCGCCGGCGGCTTGTCGGTGCTCTCGATGCCGGTGTCGAAGCGGGTAGAAGCGGACGGCGGCGGCGGCGATCCGACGGCGCATCCGGCCGCGCCGAGCGCGATCAACGGCAGCAGAGGCAGCGCCCGCAAGCGAGCGAAGACCGAGGACGAGGGTGCTGACGGAGATCGCATCATGGCAGTCCTGGCCGACGCTAGACGAGTCGCCGAGGTCGGACGAGTTTTCGCGCCTTCTTTG
>JAMFST010000235.1 GCA_026225435.1 Labilithrix luteola | reverse complement strand
CTTGGCGAAGGCGGTGTTGACCCCGAGCTTGGCGTTGACCGCCTCGGCGATGCGCGCCGCGACGGTGAAGCCGGGGGTGCGCAGCTCGAGCTTCAGCTCCCCGTTGTTCACCAGGGACGTCGTGATCTCGTGCTCGACGAGGGCGCCTTCGGCGATGCGCGCCGTGGTCGACGATCCGCTGGTCACCGAGCTGCCGCTCGACCCGGAGGCCGAGAAGCCGCCGACGAGCAGGGGGCCCTGGGCGACCGCGTAGGCGTGCTGGTCGGCGCCCTTGAGGACGGTCTGGATCAGCACGCCGCCGTTGAGCGACTTGGCGTTGCCGATGGAGGAGACGGTCACGTCGATCTTCGTCCCGGCCTTGGCGAAGGCGGGGAGGGTGGCGGTCACGGCCACGGCGGCGACGTTCTTCAGCTGCATCTGGGCGAGCTGCGACTGGTCGATCTGCACGCCGAGTCGGCGGAGCAGCGAGAGGGTCGACTGCGCGGCGAACGGGACGGAGATGTCGTCTCCCGTACGCGTCAAGCCGGTGACGATGCCGTAGCCGACCAGCTGGTTCTCTCGTGCTCCGGCCACGTCGGCCAGCTCGCGAAGCTTGTCAGCACGCGCCGGCCGGGCGGTCGACACGACCATCAGGGCGACGAGCGCAGCGCAGAGCGACGCGAGGATGCGGCGGATGTTGCGGGAGGAGAGGTTCATGGAGAAAGGCTCGAGACTCGGGGTCAGAACGGGTTGATCGTGTCGAGCGCCTTGGCGAACCAGCCGCGCTTCTGCTGGTCGGCGATGTCACCGCGGCCGGTGAACTCGATCTGCGCATCGGCGATGCGGGTGGAGACGATCGAGTTGTCCTGGGCGATGTCGGTCGGGCGAACGAGACCGGAGACGTACAGGTGGTACTCCTCGTTGTTGATGAGGACGACCTTGGTCCCCTCGAGATAGAGGTCGCCGTTGGGCATCTCCTTCACGACGCGTACCGCGACGTTGCCGGTGAGCTGGCCGTTGCGGGCGGTGTCCCCCTTGCCGGCAAACGCGGTCTTGCTGGCGAACTGCGCCAGCTCGGCGGGGTTCAGGCCGGGGTAGGCCTTGGTGAGCGCCGGCATGATGCCGAGGAGGTTGGTCATCCCGACGTCGGCGCTGGAGTTGCGGCTCAAGTCGGTGGTCGCCGTGCCCGAGGCGTTGGCGTTCTCGTTGATGGTGATGACCAGCACGTCGCCGACGCGGACCGCGCGGGTGTCCTCGAGGTACCCCGGGTTGGCGTCGCTGAAGAGCGAGCCGGGCGCCGGCTTGGCCGACGCAGCACCCTGGGCGTAGGCGCCTTCGGTGTAGCTACGGGTGCGCGGCGTGAACGGAGCGATGTGCGGCGGACCGCAGGCCGGCAGGGCAACGCCGGTAACCAGGAGGAGAGCGAGGAGCGAGGTCTTGGTGCGGTTCATCGGAGGTCCTTCAGTTCGTGTCGAGGGCGATCGCGTGATCGCGATCCTCGATGCGGGCTTGCACGATGTGTCCGGAAGGCTTGAGCAAGATCGGGACCGCGTCGCCGATATCGCCGTCGATGTTCGCGCTGCCGAGCGTCGAGATCTCGACGAGGCCGCGGCGGATCACCAGGGTGATGCGGCTGCCGCGGGCGACGTCGGGGACGAGCGCGAGGTCGGACAGGACGAGATCGACCGGGATGCTGGCCATCGCCGTCGGCTGATCGCCTTCGAAGAAGTTGAGCGTGGTGGCCGACAGGAGCGGGCCGGTCTTGCGCGGAGGGCGGGGGAGCTCGGCGGACACGCGGGTCCAGCCGGACGGGATCTCGAGGGGACGCGTCAGATGAATG
>JAMFST010000234.1 GCA_026225435.1 Labilithrix luteola | reverse complement strand
GTCGTGAAGGAGCAGGGTGTGCTCAGCGCGCAGGTCACCGGAGACGGCTGGGACCCGGTGCTCGACCTGCGTTCGAGCTGCCTCGAGTCGGCGCGCGAGCCGGAGATGGCCTGCAGCGCGGAGGCGAACCAGGAGGGCAAGCGGGTCATCGAGGCCTCGGTGACCGCGGGGACCTACTACCTCGTGGTCGACGGGCGCGGCGCGGACAGCTCGGGGAAGTTTCGCCTGTCGTACACGCTCGGCAAGGAGTCGCACGAGGTGGAGAGCGAGTGACCGCACGAGCGACGAAGAGAGCGAAGCGCGGCGCTGCTACGGACGCCGACACCGGCGCGGCCGATGACGATGCGCGCCGAGCACGTGAACGAGCCCCCGCGCTGCAGCCGGCGCTGCTCGCCTGGTACCGGGCGCACCGGCGCGATCTCCCCTGGCGCCGCACGCGCGATCCGTACGCCATCTGGCTGAGCGAGGTGATGCTGCAGCAGACGCGCGTGGAGACGGTGATGCCGTACTACGAGCGCTTCCTCCGGGAATTTCCCACAATGAGCGCGCTCGCCGAGGCGCCCCTCGACCGGGTGCTCACGCTGTGGGCGGGGCTCGGCTACTACCGCCGCGCGCGCATGCTCCACCGGGCGGCGCAGCAGGTGCACGAGGAGCATCGCGGTCAGCTCCCCGGCACCGTCGAGGGGCTGCGGGCGGTCCACGGGATCGGCCCCTATACCGCGGGGGCGGTGGCCAGCATCGCCTTCGATCGCGCAGCGGCGCTGGTCGACGGCAACGTGGCGCGGGTGCTCGCGCGGCTCTTCGCGCTCGACGACGACATGCGCTCGCCCAGGGGGATGGCGCGGGCCTGGCGCTTCGCCGAGGCGCTGGTCCCCGCCGAAGCGGCCGGCGAGTGGAACCAGGGATTGATGGAGCTCGGCGCGACCCTGTGCGTGCCGCGCACCCCGCGCTGCCTCCTCTGTCCGCTCGCCACCGTGTGCGAGGCGCGGGCGCAGGGGCGGGAGAGCGAGCTGCCACTCATGGGCAAGAAGGCCGAGCCGCTCGCCGAGCGCCGCGTCGCGCTGGTGGCGATCCGCGGCGCCGGCACGAGCAAGAACGCGAGCCCGGACGAGGCGGTGCTCCTCGCCCAGCGGCGACCGGACGTGCGCTTCGGCGGGATGTGGGAGCCGCCCTCGGTGATCGCCGACGACGAGGAGGCGGTGGTCGACCTCACGGCGCTTGCCGGCGGAGAGCTGAGCGGGACGTCGAGCGCCGGAGAGGTGGTGCACGTGCTCTCGCATCGCCGCCTGACGGTCGACGTGCAGCGCGCCA
Organism: Labilithrix luteola; assembly: GCA_026225435.1. Classification (GTDB taxonomy): domain Bacteria; phylum Myxococcota_A; class Polyangia; order Polyangiales; family Polyangiaceae; genus JAMFST01. The sequence goes on along the minus strand of JAMFST010000234.1, from coordinate 632 downwards.
CCCTCGGCCGCCTCGCCCCCGAGGAGTCCGCGCCGCTCCCCGAGGAGTACGAGCGCCGCAAGCTGGTCACCCGCGACCAGCTCGCCGAGCACGCGCTCACCACCCTGGCGCGGAAGATCCTGGCGACCGCCGGCTGGTGATCCGTTCGCGCTAGCGAGCGATTCTGACTTCGCGGGCGCGCGCTGAAAACGTGCTCTTCAGCGCGCCGAAGCCGCTCGACAGGCGCACCTTCTCGAAGAGGGGGCAGCCGTCGAGCCAGGCCACGTCGACCGAGCCCGCGCCGTCCGCGCTGCGCAGCGCGCTGAGCACGCCGGGCAGATCGCCGCTGTGCGCCCGCTGCTCGGCGATGAGCTGCATCCACTGGGCGTTCATCTCCAGCGGAGCACCGGCCACCGCGGTGGCGGCCGCGAGCCGGCCCACCTCGACGTCCTCGTTGGCACCGGCGGCGACGCGCAGCGCCGAGGCGATCGCCCCGCGCAGGCCGTCGGCGACCCGGATAGCCTGCTTGCGGACCGCGCGGTGCCGCTCGTTGTCGCGCCGCCAGCGGGCGATGCGCAGCGAGACCAGCAGCTGCGCCGGGTGCTCGGGCGCGTTCTCCTCCCCCCAGGAGAGCCACTCGTCGGCGCGACTCC
>JAMFST010000233.1 GCA_026225435.1 Labilithrix luteola | reverse complement strand
TGCGCGATCTCGATCACGCCATCGGGATCGACACCGACGGCGACGGCTCGATCACCTGGACCGAGGTCCAGGGACGACGGAGCGCCATCGAGAGCTACGCCCTCGCCCATCTCACCGTCACGCTCGGCGCGGGCCCGAGCTGCGCGCTGCACACGGGTACGATTGGTGCCGCGCCCGGCACCGGCGACTTCTCGCTGGTGAACCACTCCGACGGCACCTACGCGGTCCTCGCGCTCGCCGCCGCCTGCCCTGCCGGCACCGACGATCGCCAGGTGCTCGCCGTCGACTACGAGATCTTCTTCGCCGGCGATCCGCAGCACCGCGGCATCGTCCGCCTCGACGAAGGGGGCACCATCCGCTCGGCCATCTTCGCCGACGGCTCGCGCCAGCAGCGCTTCGATCCGGCGCACGTCTCGGCCGGCGCGCAGCTCGGCTCCGCCATCAAGGACGGCGTGCGCCACATCTTCGAGGGGATCGATCACATCCTCTTCCTCGTCGCGCTGCTCTTGCCGTCGGTGGTCCGCCGGGAGAACGGCGTCTGGCGCCCGGTGCCGTCGTTCAAGGTGGCGCTGCTCGACGTGCTCCGCATCGTCACCGCCTTCACCCTGGCGCACTCGATCACCCTGTCGCTCTCGACGCTGGGCATCCTCCGCCTGCCCAGCCGGCTGGTCGAATCGGCCATCGCCGCCTCGGTCGTCCTCGCCGCGGTGAACAACATCTACCCCTTGCTCAAGGACGATCGCTGGCAAGCGGCGTTCGCGCTCGGTCTGCTCCACGGCTTCGGCTTCTCCGCCGTGCTCATGGACGCGGGCCTGCCGCGCGGCACCCTCGCCGTGACCCTCTTCGGCTTCAACGTCGGCGTCGAGATCGGCCAGGCGGTGATCGTCGCGATCTTCCTGCCGCTCGCTTACCTGGCGCGGAAGACCACGGCCTACCGCAAAGTAGGACTTCTCGGCGGCTCGGCGGTGATCGCCTGCGTGGCCACCGTGTGGATGGTGGAGCGCGCGCTGGCGATCAAGATCTTTTGACGCTATAGCTCAGCGCGTCAGAGCGCCTGGAACGTCGCGACGAGCTTCTTCACCAGGGCATCGTTGTCGGCGTTCTTCACGATCTCGACGATGGCCAGGGTGGTGTTCTTGTTCCGGTAGACGTTCCGGTTGGCGACCTCCTTGAACATCTTCACGGAGAGCACCTGACCGGCGGTCGCATCGGCCTCGTTCCCGTACTCGCACACGCTGAGGCCGACGTTCTCGTCGGGGCTCTTGTCGCCGACACAGAACTTCGCGTTGTACTCGGAGGCCATGTGCTGCTTCGCCGGCTGCATCTTCAGGCCGGCCTTGTCGTAGGCGGCGAAGACCTCGTCGGCCGTCGGGTGGACGTTCGGCCCCGGGCGGCTCTCGCGTTCGACGTTCAGACGATTTCCGAGGGGCAGGCGCGGGTTCAACACGGAGGCAGCAGGCATCGCCGAACCGCCATCCGTGGCGACAGCCGTCGCCCCTGCCGCAACCGCTGCGTCCATGCCGATCCCGCTGTCGGGGCCGTTACTTACAGCTGCGGGCGTGGACTTCGAACATCCCATTCCCGGCAGAGCCGTGAGAAAGATCGAAACCGGCAAAACACTCGCTCGTAGGAATCGTCGCCGCATGGGTCGCGGCCAACATTGCACGAATGTGATCCCCATGGTTGGCTCGCGTTCCAGATCTTTTGATCCTGCCGGGAGGCAAATCGTATGAGGCTTCGTAATCTTCTTTCACTCGTTGCAGCAGGTGCCGCGCTCGTCGCGGTCGACGGAACGGCCAGCGCGTCCAGCCACCGTGAGGCCCCCTTCATCTCGAAGAACCCGAAGGTCGACGCGAGCGACTTCTACATGTTCCGCAGCTACGAGACCGCGCGTCTCGGCACCGGCGCGACCGACGGGTACGTCACCCTCATCGCCAACTACGAGCCGCTCCAGGATCCGTCCGGCGGCCCGAACTTCTACCCGCTCGACCCGGACGCTCTCTACGAGATCCACATCGACAACACGGGCGACGGCGTCGAGGACCTGACCTTCCAGTTCCACTTCCAGAACCCGCTCATCAACAACGGCGCGGGCATCGCCCTCCCCGTTCCGTTGACCGACGCCGGCACCAACGCTTCCGGGACGACCCAGCAGACGGTCGCCATCCCCTTCATCAACGACTCGCCGGCAGCGGCGACCGGCGGCGGCGCCATCGGCAACTACACCAACGGCGTCTTCACCGCCGGCAACAGCGCCTCCCAGCAGGCGGCGGAGAGCTACACCGTCTCTCTCGTCACCGGCGGCGCGCGCACCGGCGCCGTCACCAACCTCACCGACACCGGCAACGCCAACTCGACGACCTTCTGGAAGCCGCTCGACAACTTCGGCAGCAAGTCCTTCGGGACGGAGTACGCGACCTACGCGCAGACCTTCGTGCGCAACCTCGGGGGCATCCCGGGCTGCACCAGCACGCTGCCGCCGCGCGTCTTCGTCGGCCAGCGCCACGAGTCGTTCGCCGTCAACCTCGGCACCATCTTCGACCTGATCAACGCGCCGGCCGGGACGATCACGTCCGGCTACGCGAACCCCGGCCCGGCCGACGCCGCCAAGGGGAACATCTTCAACACCAAGAACGTCACGAGCATCGCGCTCGAGATCCCGGCGTCTTGCCTTGTCGCGGCCACCGGTGCGGACGCGGGCGCGTCGCTCCCGGGCGTCATCGGCGGCTGGACCACGGCGAGCGTCCGTCAGGCGCGCGTCATCAACCCGACCGGCAGCTACGCCTCCCCGTCCGTCGAAGGCGGCGCCTGGGCGCAGGTCTCGCGTCTCGGCATGCCGCTCGTCAACGAGGTCGTCATCGGCCTCGCCGACAAGGACAAGTTCAACTCGAGCGCTCCGTCGGCCGACGCGCAGTTCGCCAACTACGTGACCAACCCGACCCTCGCCGAGGTGATCGAGCTGCTCTTTGGACCGGCGGGCGCCATCGCTCCGAAGTACTTCCCCCGCAACGACCTCGTGGCGGCGTTCCTCACGGGCGTCCCGGGCGTCAACTTCAACGGCTCGGGCGTCGAGATGCAGCGCCTCAACACCGAGCTGCCGGCCACCACCTACGCGGCGCAGGTCACGGCGCAGAGCGGCGCGACCGGGCAGTCCCTCGGCGCGGCCTTCTGCTTCGACGACACCACCGCGGCGGGTGCGCCCGGCAAGCTCAAGGACCTGAAGACGACCCTCGCGGGTTGCGATCCGGCCGGCTTCCCCAACGGCCGTCGCCCCGGTGACGACGTCGTCGACGTCGAGCTCCGCGTCATGATGGGTTACCTCTTCGCCAGCGCCACCGATGCTCCGGCGCGTGACGTCGGCTTCACGGACGCCGTGCACCAGTCGGCCGATCAGTTCGACCAGACCTTCCCGTACCTCCAGGCTCCGATCTCCGGCGCTCCGAACGCGAACGGTGTGAATTGAACCGCTCGGCCATGCGAGCCCTCGCGGCGACCTTGGTCGTCAGCATGGGCATTGGCGGAGCGCTCGTCGCCTGCGGCGGCGATGACCAGTTCGTGCAGCCGGGCACCACCGACGGCGGCGCGAAGACCGACGGCGGTACCACCGACGGCGGACACACTGGCGACGGCGGCCCGGTCACCGACGGCGGCGACTCCGGCTGCAACTTCACCGCGTTCGTCATCGACCAGGTGACGAACCACACGGCGGAGAACACGGCTCCGGTCGCGAACGCGAGCATCCCCGACCCGACCTGCTCGCTCACGGGCACGACCGGCGACTACAGCGCGCTGTTCACCAAGTAAGCCGAGCGACACACCGACAGACGGGCGCTTCCAGCGATGGAGGCGCCCGTTTCTCTTTAAGGCTACACACGCGTCGTGAACGACCCTCGCCGTCGCCGCCTGCTCGCGGTCCACCGCGCGCTCGACGCGTGCACCGGCTGCTCGAAGATGATCGGCCCGGTCGTGCACGGGCCGCCGGTCCTCAGCGGCATCTTCCTCCTCGGGCAGGCGCCGGGCCCGCACGAAGGGAAGATCGGGCGCCCCTTCGCCTGGACCGCCGGCAAGACGCTCTTCCGCTGGTTCGAGGAGAGCATCGGCTGCAGCGAGGAGGCCTTCCGCGAACGCGTGTACATGGCGGCCGTCGCCCGTTGCTTCCCCGGCAAGGCGCCCGGCGGTGGCGATCGGCGGCCGGACGACGAGGAGATCGCCCGCTGCCGGACCTTCGTCCACCAGGAGGTGACCATCCTCCAGCCGCGGCTGGTGCTGCCCGTGGGCACGCTGGCGATCGAGCAGGTGCTGGGGCTGCCGAAGAACCACAAGCAGAAGCTCGCCGACGTGGTCGGGCAGAGCTTGCGCGTGACCTACGAGGGGATCGAGACCGACGTGATCCCGCTCCCCCATCCGAGCGGCGCGTCGACCTGGCACCGGATGGAGCCGGGCAAGACGCTGCTGGGCAAGGCGCTGCGGCTGGTGGCCGATCATCCCGAGACGAAGCGCACCTTCGCCACGTGACTGCAGTCGGATAGGATGCGCGCCTCATGACGAACGACGTCACGCGCGACCTGCTCTCCTTCGTCGAGAGCTCCCCCACGCCGTACCACGCGGTGCAGAGCGCCCGCACCCGGCTCGGTGCCGCCGGCTTCACCCTCCTCGACGAGCGCGAGGACTGGAACGAGCTCGCCGCCGGCCGCTACGTCATCGACCACGGCGACGGCGTGCTCCTCGCGCTGGTCGTGCCGCAAGGCCCGGTGCGCGCCTTCCGCATCGTCGGCGCGCACACCGACAGCCCCAACCTGCGGCTCAAGGCGAAGGCCGGCTACGTGAAGGAGGGCTACCAGCAGCTCGGCGTCGAGGTGTACGGCGGCGCGCTCCTCAACTCGTGGCTCGATCGCGATCTGGCGCTCGCGGGCCGCGTCTTCGCCCGGCGCAACGGCGTCGTCCTCCCCTGGCTGGTCACCCTCGACGACCTGCGCGTGCGCGTGCCCCAGCTGGCGATCCACCTCGACCGCGACGTGAACGAGAAGGGGCTCGTGCTCAACAAGCAGGAGCACCTCGCGCCGGTGGTCGGCCTGGCGTCACGCGGAGCGCTCGATCTCGAGGCGCGCGCCGCGGAGAAGCTGGCCATCCCGCAGAAGGACATCGTCGCCGCCGAGTGGATGCTGTTCGACACGCTGGCGCCGGCGCTCGGCGGGGCGCACCAGGAGCTGATCTTCTCGGCGCGCCTGGACAACCTGGCGATGTCGCACGCGGCCATCGTCGCGCTCGGGCGGGCGGCCAAGGACGTGGAGAGCTCCGACGGCGTCGTCGCCGTGGCGGCGCTCTTCGATCACGAGGAGGTCGGCAGCGCCAGCACCTACGGCGCCGAGTCGGCGATGCTCCCGCGCGTCCTCGAGCGATTGAGCCGCCGCAAGGGGCGCAGCTTCGACGAGCACGCCCGCGCGCTGGCTCGCTCGGTGTGCCTCTCGGCCGACATGGCCCACGCCGTCCACCCCAACTACGACTCGCGCCACGAGCCGCGGCACAAGCCGGTGCTCAACGGCGGCCCGGTCCTCAAGCGAAACGCCCAGCAGCGCTACGCCACCAGCGCGCGCACCGGCGCCTTCTTCCTCGACCTGTGCGCGTCGCTCGAGGTGCCGGTCCAGGAGTACGTGAACCGCACCGACATGCCCTGCGGCAGCACCATCGGCCCCATCACCTCCACGCTGCTCGGGGTCCCCACGGCGGACATCGGCAACGCCATGCTCAGCATGCACTCCGCGCGCGAGATGGCCGGCGCCGACGACCCGGAGACGATGACCCGCGTGCTCACCGCCTTCTACCCGATGCCGAAGGAGCCTTAACAAACCGCGCCAGGTACGCTCTTATCGCCCCGAGGAGTATGCCCATGTCTCGAGCTTGGAGCCGCATCGTAGCGGTGGCGTTCAGCGCAGGTCTGGTCGGGGTGGTCGGCTGCAAGCCGCAGGTCGGCGGCAAGTGCTCGCAGAACGGCACCATGTCCAAGCTCGATGGCGTGTCGGTCCTCAGCTGCGTCAACGGCGTGTACACCAAGCTCCCCTGCCGCGGCCCGAAGGGGGCCAGCGGCACCGGCTCGCACATGGAGTGCGACGACTCCATCGCCTCCGACGGCGACACCTGCTTGCCGGAGAACAACAGCACCGCCGCCTGCAGCGTCGACCGCAAGTCGTTCCTCATCTGCAGCGCCAACGCCAGCGGCGCGGCCACCTTCGGCACCAAGACGCAGTGTCGCGGGCCCAAGCAGTGCTCGGTCACCGGCGACGAGGTGAGCTGCGACACCTCGCTGCAGAGCGTGAACGACCCGTGCGATCAGCCCGGCGTCGGCACCTGCTCGGAGGACAAGAAGCGGCGCCTCGTCTGCCGGGACAGCAAGTGGCAGGTGGATCGCTTCTGCCGCGGCGCCAACGGCTGCTCCACCAACGGCCGCGAGGTCGACTGCGACGAGTCGCTGGCCAACCCGGGCGACCCCTGCGGCATCTCCGGCCTCGCCTGCAGCAACGACGGCAAGACCGAGCTGTCCTGCCTGGGCGGCAAGTTCACCCCCAAGCGCACCTGTAAGAACTGGTGCCGGATTCTCGCCAACAAAACACTCGACTGCGAGTGAGGCGCTTCACACCCGAGGCGGCGGGCGCAGCTCGAACACGCCGATCGGGCGCTCCGGCGGCGTGACGCAGACTGTCCATTTGTTGAAACTGACGCTCCAGCCGTCGGCCGCCATCGCCTCGAGCAGCTCGAAGCTGGCCTGCCGGAACGGATCGGAGAGCAGCAGCGTGCCCCCCGGCGCGAGGTTGGTGTCGAAGATGTGGCGCAGGTGCGAGTGGAGGAAGTCGCCGTAGAGGATGTCGGCGCCGAGGATGCAGTCGTACTGCGACTCGTCCTCCCACTGCGTCCAGTCGGACGGGCGGTGCTCCATGGTGGTGATGCCGTTGCGCTCGGCGTTCTGGTGGCTCACGTGGAGCGCGACCTCCTGCCGATCGGTCTGCACCACCTTGGCGCCGCGCGCGGCGGCGACGATGCCGGGCAGACCGGTGCCGGCGCCCAGCTCGAGGACCCGCAGCCCGGCGAAGGGGCGCGTGGCGATCTCGTGGGCGAGCGCCAGGGACGACGGCCAGAGGACCACGCCGTAGGGCATCTTCGGCTGATCGCCGTGGAGGAAGCGCTGCTCGTCGGCGTGGCTGATGATGGCGCCGGCGTGGAGGATGTGAAAATCCCGGTCGTCGAGCCGCAGGTGGTACTCGGCGAGCGACAGATCGCCGGCGGTCGTCGGCAAGACGATGGGGGCGCCGGACGGGCGCGGATCGGACGGTGACGACATGCCGCGGCCGCTACTTGGACAGCTTCTGCAGCACGCGCGGCTGGACGTAGCGAGCGACCACGCCCGGCATGCCTTCGACCGTGCACAGGTGCTCGAGCAAGGTCACCACCTGCGGGCGAGGCCAGGGGCCAGGGCCGACCCCCACGTGCTCGGCCGCGTGCCGGAGCAGCTCGGTCGCCTTGGCGGCGTCCAGCGAGGAGGCGAAGAGCTCGACCAGCTCGCCCATCGTGATGGTCGGCATGCGGTTGTACGAGCCGGTGCTCACCTCGTAGGCCGGAGGACGGACCACGATGCCGGTATCGGTCGGCTCGTCGTCGTCGGCCACCACCAGGCTGCCGACACGGTTGACGGCGAAGCGCGCCACCACGCCGACGATCCCCTCGATGCCGGCCAGGTGCTGCAGGAGGCTCTCGGCCTGCTCCAGGCTGAAGGTCACCGGATCGGGGAACCCGAGGTGCTTGGCCGCGGCCGCCACGACCTCGCGGCTCTTCTCGACGCCGAGCGTCGGCGCGAGCAGCTGCACGAGGGCCGAGCGGCGCACGCGCCCGTTGCGGTGGTCACTGGGGGTCGACGGGCGATCGTTCATCGGAGGCAGGAGGGCAAAAAGAACAGGGCGCCCAAAAAGAGCGCACCTGGGGCCGCGCGTCCATCAAGTCCGCGGCCGAGCTCGAGATCTCGGCGGGAGACCGGGCGGGGCCGTGGCCGCGCTCACCGGCCGCGCGCCCGCGGGCGCGTTCGGAACGCCTTCAGAACTGCAGCGTGGCGCTGCCGCTGAGCGCGTAGTTGTTTCCCGGACCGGCCGCCACCGGTCCCGTGACCAATCCCGCGGCGTAGTGGCCGTTCGCGTCGGCCCCCTGCACGTTCGCGTTCCAGGTATTGCCTGCCACCAGCGCGCCGACGCTCGCCGCCGTCGCGGAGAAGCCCACGGCGTTGGGGCTCGTGAGGAACGTGTTGGCACCGGGATCGGCGGCCGTCCCGAAGTCCAGGTTGCTGGCCGGGATGCCGGCCGTCCCCGACGCGAAGGCCACGCCTTCGCCGTAGGCGAGCTCGAAGGTGTTCCCTCGCGCCTTGATGAGGGTGCTCGAGTCGGCGACCACGATGCTGGCGGCACCTCCGGACACGACGTTCCCGGTGAGCGTCGCGCCGGCGCCATCGACCACCAGTACATTGGCGCCCGAGGGGCTGGTGAGGGTGCTGTCG
>JAMFST010000232.1 GCA_026225435.1 Labilithrix luteola | reverse complement strand
TCGTCGTCGTCTTGCCCGCGGGGAGCACCACGTTCTGCGGGAGCTCGAAGGTGCCGAGCGCCATGCCGTTGAGGCCGACCTTGCCGGCCACCTTCTGCGCGGTGAGGTCCGAGCCGTTCGGGTTGGTGGCGTCGATCAGCACGTCGAGCTGGAGCCCGGTCAGCCCGACCGACTTCACCGCGGCGCTCTTCGGCACCAGCGTCGGCGGATCCGGCGGGCTGCAGGCGGAGAGAGCCAGCGGAGCGAGGACGCCGAGGGACAGGCGGGCGGCGGCGAAGAGGGTTCGAGCGTTCACGCCGCCACGGTTCCAGACGCGGCGGGCGAGAGCAAGGTTCACCGCGCGATGCGACCGTCGACCGGCCCGTCGAGGGGCGGCGTCTGCATGGCTCCGAGCGGGGCGACCCGGGCTTGCGGCGCCCCGAGGCTGGCGGCGAGCTCGGTCGAGAGCGTGGTCGACACGCCGGCCACATCGCTGCCGATGGTGGTGACGAAGCGCGCCAGCGGGCCGAGCTTGGTGGCGATCTCGGCGCGCGAGGAGACGGCGGCGACATGCACGTGGCGACCGGGAGGCGGGACGAGCAAGGGCGACCCGGCCGACGCGATGCCGACGAGGTGCGCCGGTCCTTCGTGGAGCGCGCCGGCGAAGTGCAGCGTGTCGCGGTAGCGGACCGCCTGCTGGCGCTCGTCATCGGAGAGAGGACCGCGAGGGAGCACCGTCGCCATCACCTCGAGTCGGTCGGCGAGCGCGATGGCCAAGGCGTCGGCGCCGCGCTCGGGGACGAACACCACTCGCGGCGAGAGGCAGCCACGCTGATCGAAGTCGACCACGTCCTCGGCGATCGCCCGGGCCGCCGTCTCGTCGGGAGTCCCCACCCAGACGATGCCGAAGCCGTGGCCGTGGGCGCGCACCCGCACCGCCGCCGGCACCTGTGCGCGCAAGGTGCGGATGGTCTCGTCGGCTCCGTACACGTGGAGCTCCTGGCCGCGAAAATCCGCGCCGGAGAAGCGGCCGGCGAGGCGCACATCGGGCGAGGCGAGCTCCGCCACCAGGAGCTCGGCGAAGCGAGGATCGCGCTGCGAGGGATGCACCGTGACCCGGCGTCCAGCGGCACGAGCCAGCGCGAGCGCGCGCAGCGGCGCGGTGAGCACCCCGGCGGAGAGGACCACCGCGACCTCGTCGACCTCGTCCCCCGCCCAGGCGAAGATCCGGTCGAGATCCGCGTCGCTCACGTCGCGCTCCAGGTTCCGCCGCAGCGCGCGCTGCACCATCGGCGGCGTGAGCGACGTCGATCGCGCCAGCGCCTGCACCAGCGCGGCGTCCTCGAGCGCGCGCGCCGCCAGCCTCCGCCCCGCGTCGACCACGTCGCGCACGGCGCGCTGCCGTCGCTCGGTCAAGAGGGCTGGCTCAGCATCTCGTCGATGGCCAGCGAGCAGCCGCGCGGCGGAGCCCCGGGCGCGCGCCCGAGCAGCTGGAAGCCGCGGTTCGCCTCGGTGCCGTCGTCGACCCGGCGAACCCGGTCCGCGGTCAGCACGGCGAAGGCGCTGTCCACGTTGAGCAGGTCCTCGATGCGCGCGATCCCGACCTCACCGTGCGGCACCGGCGCCAGTGTCTCCGGATGCACCGGCACCACCCGCGCCCACGGCGGCTCGCGGTAGACGCCCGGCCGCGCGGCCGCATCCACGGCGGTGCGCTCGTAGAACTGGCTCGACAGCTCGGTCATGCCGTACTCGCTGACCACCGAGCGCTCCTCGAGGCAGAAGACCTTCGCCACGTCGCGCCGCAAGGTCGCCGCGTCCACCTCGCGCGACTTCCCCTTGAACCCGCCGGTCTGCATCACGCGGCTCCCCGGCGGCAGGCGAAACGGCGAATCGCCGATGGCCTCGAGGAAGTGCACCAGCGCGAACGACGTGGCCAGCACGAGAGTGCCGTGGTTCCCCCCCACCAGCAGCTGCGCGATGCGCTCGTCCAGCGCCACCACGTCGAGCACCTCGTCCTGGATGAAGTAGGTCTGCTCGCTGGCCGCAGGGACGCCGAACGACGCGACGAAGAGCGCGTTCATGTGGGTGAGCGAGGAGTCCGGCAGCTCCTCCGGCGAGGGGCCGATCACCAGCACCGGCACGCGCGGCGAGGCCACCAGCAGATCGGCCACCAGGCTGGCGCGCCCGAAGGCGACCGCGCCGAGATCGTAGGTGCCGACGTCGCGGAAGGGGTGCGCCCCGCGTGTCTCCTGCCCCT
>JAMFST010000231.1 GCA_026225435.1 Labilithrix luteola | reverse complement strand
GCGCCGGGGCGGGCTCGGCATTCACTGCGGGCGACCGGGTCGTCGTCGAGGGCATCGTCGCCTGCGGCCACTGCGCCGCCTGCAGCGCCGGCGCGACCAACCGCTGCGAAACCTACGACGAGTTCGGATTCGTGCGGGACGGCGCGATGGCCCAGCGGCTCGTTGCCCCCGAGCGCCTGGTGCACCGCCTGGCAGACGGCGTCTCGCTCGAATCGGGCGCGCTCGTCGAACCTGCGGCGGTCGTGATGCAGGTCCTGCTGAAGGCGGCGCCCACGCCCGGTATTCGCGCACTGGTGATCGGCGACGGCACCGTCGCGCTGCTCGCCGCGAGGCTGCTGCGGCTCTGGTCGCCGGCCTCCGTGGCAGTGCTCGGTCGTCGCGCGGCGCAGGCACAGCTCGTCGCGGCCACGGGCGCCGACCGCTTCGAGACCAACAAGGAGGCGTTCACGCGGCCCTTCGACCTCATCGTCGAAGCGGCGGGGGCAGCGGATGCGGTGCAGGCGACTGTGCGTCTCGCGGCTCGCGGCGCCACCATCCTGCTGCTGGGCTACCCAGGTCACGACGTCGCGGTGCCGCTTCGGATCGACGACATCGTCAACGGTGACCTCACACTGCTCGGCAGCTTCAGCTACACCAGCGCCACATGGCGCTCGGTCGTCGAGCTGCTGAACACCGGCCACCTCGACCTCGACTTTCTGGTCACTCACCGATTCGCGCTCGACAACGTCGAGGCGGCGTTCGACTGCCTCCGGCACGCGAGCGGAGCACGTGGCAAAGTGATTGTCGAAGTTCCCTCAGACGTGGGGACGCCGTGACTATCCTTGTGCGGTGGACGACACCCCGAAAGGCAGCCCTCCGATGACCGCGAACGAGACCACCCCGGCAACACCGGAAGCCTCCGATCCGCGCTACACGGTGCAGAGCGTCGCCCGGGCCCTCGGCATTGTCGAGATGGTCGCCGACTCGCCCTCGGGCCTCACCCTGACCGAGATCGCGAAGGCAACCGGCGTTTCCAAGAGCGCCGCTCACTCCCTCATCCGCACCCTGGTCGACTGGGGCTACCTGCGGGAGCTCGCCGACCGGCCGCGCTACCAGCTGGGTGCCCGGCTGCTGCGGCTGGGCGAAGTTGCGCTGCGACAGATCCCCGTCGGGGAAATCGCGCGCCCCATCCTTGTTCACCTGTCGGAACAGCTCGGCGTCACCAGCCGGGTCGCGATCGCCGACCACGACCAGCCGGTCTTCATCGAGCGCGTCGACGGGCCCGGCATGGTGCGCTTTCAGACTCTCATCGGCGTGCGCGAACTGCCCCACGCCAGTGCGGCCGGAAAGGCCATCCTGTCCCACCTGAGCGACGACGAGGTGCGCGCGGTCTGCACACGGCTCGGGATGCCCAGCCGCACCCGGTACACGATCACCTCCCCCGACGCGCTGATCGAGAATCTCGACCTGGTGCGCCGCCGGGGGTTTGCCCTCGACGACGAGGAAGACTCGGATGGCGTCGTGTGCGTCGGGGCGTCGTTCCTCAACCACCTGGGCGAGTGCGCGGGCGCCATCAGCGCGACGTTCCTCAAGGTCGGTTTTTCGACCGACCAGATTCTCGAAATGGGAACCGTGGTTCGAGCGCACGCCGACCAGCTCTCGCGCGCGCTCGGCCGTCCCGCGTAACTCGCCCGGCCTTCGGCTGCCGGCTAGGACCTCCCGACGACAGGCTGCACGAATACCGGAAACTCGTCTGACGGCGCCTGCAGGAAGTCGAAATCGCACCCCTCCGGCGCCTGCGTGACGTGCTTCTGGTACAGCGCGGGCCAGCCGCGAACGTGGGGTGAGACCGGCGCGGCCCAGTCCTTTCGTCGGCGCTCGAGCTCACCGGGCTCGACCAGGAGGTCGATGGTGCCCGCCTCGACATCGACCGCGACGAGGTCGCCGTCGTGCACCAGCGCGAGCGGCCCGCCGATGGCCGCCTCGGGCGCGGCATGCAGAAACACCGTGCCGAATGAGGTGCCGCTCATGCGGGAGTCACTGATCCGCACCATGTCGCTCACCCCGGCGGCCGCGAGCTTCGCCGGGATGGGAATCATGCCCCACTCCGGCATCCCGGGAACACCGACAGGGCCGCATCCCTCCAGCACGAGCACCGTGTCGGCGGTGACCGCCAGCTCGGGATCGTCGATGCGCTCGCGCAGGTCCTGGTAGCCGTGGAACACCAGCGCTGGCCCGGTGTGACGCAACAGGGCCTTGGTCGCCGCGGAGGTCTTGATCACCGCGCCGTCGGGCGCGAGCGAACCCGCGACCACGCGGAACGAGCCATCCGTCGCCAGCTCCTTGCCGCGCTGCCGGATGGCCGGACCCCGCGCCGCGGCCGCCGCAATGTTCTGGCGAACCGTCGTTCCCGCGCAGGTCGGTGCATCGAGCTGGAGCAGGTCGGCGATCTCCCGCTCGAGCGCGGGCAGGCCGCCCGAGCGATGAAAGTCGTGGATGAGCAGCGCGCCCGACGGCTCGACGTCGGCGAGCACCGGCACCCCGCGGCCGAGTTCCGACATCCGGGACGGCCGCAGGCGGATGCCCAGACGGCCGGCAATCGCCGGCAGGTGGATGATCGCATTGGTCGACCCGCCGATGGCGTGCAGCACGCGAATGGCGTTCTCGAACGCGGCCTCGGTGAGAATATCGCGAGGCCGGATGTCGTCGAGCGCGAGCTGCACGG
>JAMFST010000230.1 GCA_026225435.1 Labilithrix luteola | reverse complement strand
GCGCGCGACGTCACTCGAGCGGATAGGTGCTGCTGCAGGCGCTCTTGTCGGTGTAGCGATCGACCCACACGCCGTCGTCGCACTGGAACCACCCGGAGCTGTTCTCCACGCAGGTGTTGTTCGCGACCTCCTCGCCGAGGGTGTCCGAGTAACACCCGGTGCCGCTGCTGGTGGTGCCGGCGAGCGCGTCGTACACCGCGGTGGCGTAGGCGATGCGCTGGCTCTCGTCGCACTCGCCGCACCCCTCGAAGTCGTTCTGGAAGGCGATGGTGGCGGCGCTGAGGGTGGTGGCCTTCTTCAGGCTCGCGAGGCCGTAGGCGGAGAAGGTCGAGAGCTCGTACCAGACGAAGTCGAGCTGCAAGGTGAGAGACGTGGTGCTCAGCCCCTCCTCGGCGGCGTACCACTTCACGTTGTCGTCGGAGTCGGTGTCCCATCGCCCGCCGACAGACCACTGGGCGATGCCGCGCCCGGGCCCGCCCGACTGCACGGCGGTGGGTACGACGTTCGACTCCTGGATCAGATTGCCGACGATGCCCGCCGACTGCACCGCGGTGAGCCCCTTGCCGACGAAGAAGTCGTACGCCGTCGTCTCCGCGGTGGTCACGGTGTCGGCGGACAGCGAATCGGGAGTGGTGGGAGTCGAGTCGTTCGCCCCGTCGCCGCTGCTGCTCCCGTCAGACGCTGCGGAGCATGCGCTCAACAGACCCACACCTGCCGCCATGGGGAGAAACGTCGCAAATGTACGGAGAGAGAAGCGGCTAACCATGCGACCGCATTGAGCAATGGCCGTACCGGGCCGTGCCGGTGACGGATCCTCGGAGAATCGCGCCAGCGACGATGTACGCAGCGCCCGCGAGCACGCGAGACCTCGCGAGGAGCGCAGGTGAGACACGAGATCCGTCGCGTGGTCTCGCGAGAGAACTGGGAGATCTCACTGCACGAGTGGGAGCCTCGGTATCTGGCTATCGACCCCGGCAGTGATCTAAAATGCGAGCTCTCTTCATGGCCGCGAGCGCGAAGCAACCACCTCCCCGACCGCATCCGACCATCGAGGTGGAGGCGACGTGGCTCGAGCCACCGCGCACCGACACGGTCGCGCCGCGCAAGGCGCTGCCGCCGCCGCTTCCGCCGGGTCCGGTGGAGGATCCGCCGCCGCCGCCGCGGCACCACGCGCCGCCGCCGCCGCTCGCGGCCAGCGCCGGTCGTCACGCGACGATGCCGGTCGAATCGCAGTGGCTCGAGATCACCGAGATGGACGCGCGGCTGCGCGCCTCGCTCATCCCGCTGCCTCCCACCGACGTGAAGACGCGCGCGCGCATGTCCACGCCGATCCCGCGCGAAGACCCGGACGAGGAGCCGCCGGCGAACGCGCCTCCCGCGACGAAGGCGGTGAAGGCGAAGACCGCGGCCAAGCCCGCTGCGAAGAAGGCCGCGAAGCCTTCGCGAACGAAGCGTTGAGAGCGTCCTGGTTCGCACCGGCGGCGGCGGTCGTTCTCGTCGCCGCGCTCCTCACCGCGTGCGGCAGTGACGATACGGTCGTCGACCTCGACGGGCCGGATGCGACCGCGGCAGAAGATGGCGGCGCCCTGGTGGACGCGACCTTCGACGTGGATACGGACGCCGACGCGAGCGGCTCCGATGGCGCATCCGACTCGGCGATCGCGGACGCCGGCGCCCCTCCGCTCGACGCCAGCGCCGACGCGGCGCGCGACGCGTCCCCCTGCCAGCCCGATCAGGTGCTCTGCGGCACTGCCTGTACGGATCTACAGACCGACGAGACCAGCTGCGGCGCGTGCGGTCACGCGTGCGATGCCGGCACCGCCTGCGATCGCGGCGCGTGCGCGATCACCTGCGGGGCGGGGCTCACCGCCTGTGACGGCAGGTGCATCGACCTCGACGAGGATCCGGCGAACTGCGGCACCTGCGGCAAGGCGTGCGCGACCGAGGCGCACGAGAGCGCGGTGTGCGTCGCCCGCGTCTGCGCCGAGGTCTGTGCCTCCGGCTACGCGGACTGCGATCTCAAGGCGAGCAACGGTTGCGAGGTGCAGCTGGCCACCAGCGCGAAGGACTGCGGCCTCTGTGGACACGTCTGCCCGGGTGGCGACGTCTGCGTCGCCAGCAAGTGCGTTCGCAAGTAGCGCGCTGATCAGCGCTTGGCCGGCGTCGTCGGCGCGCAGGCGGGCGTGGGCTCACCGGCGAACGGCGCGCTGCCGGTGGCGAACCACATCGTCGTCTCGACGCCGATGAGGAAGAGCGCGACCCCGAGACCGCCGAAGGCCCAGGCGAAGAAGCGCTGGGCGCGCCGCGTCTGGGTGATCCCCCAGCCGAGGCAGAAGGTGGTCATGCCGTTGGCCAGGTGGAAGCACGCCGAGCCGATGCCCACCAGGTAGAGCACCGACATCCAGGGGACGCCGCCTGGCCCGGTGGACGAGAGGTGCGCGCCGAGCCGATCGTAGAACGCCAGCGCGTCCATTCCGAAGAGCCACTTCTGCACGCGGAACTCCCAGAGGTGCACCAGGAGGAAGAGGAGCGCGATGACGCCGGTGATGCGCTGGAGGAGGAAGAGCCAGTTGCGCGTGAAGGCGTAGCGCTGCACGTTCGGCCGGGCGCGCAGGGCGAGCACCACGCCGTAGCCCGCGTGGAAGGCCAGCGGCAGCAGGATGCCGAAGATCTCGATCGCCGGCAGGCCGGGCATCGCCTGGATCTGGCCGACCGCCTCGTCGAACGAGCCGCGCCCGCGGAGCGCCGAGGCGTTGGTCCACAGGTGCTCGCAGAGGAAGGCGCCGACGGGGAGCACGCCCGTGAGCGAATGCAGCTTGCGGAGAAGGAAGGCGCGACGAGCGCGTCGGTCGGCAGTCAATTCGCGCTAAGCCTACAGGGAATGCGGCGGCGTTCGTCAAGACGAGCAATCGTGGGAGGCGTGGCTGGCGTGGCCGCCGTCGCGATGGTGACCGCCGCCGTCGTCGCGTGCGGGGGGCGCTCGCGCGACGTGCCGGTGGCCAGCTTGAGCAGCAAGCCCGCCGCCGAGCGCGCCTTCGAGGCGGTGCGCGACGCGTGGGAGCGCTACGACCAGGTCCACGACGACTGGAACGTGTCGCCAGATGGCGGCGCGGTGGTGCTCGCAGGGGAGCTGGCCGAGGATCGCCGGGAGAGCGGGCGGCTGCGCGTCCAGCTGACCGGCTTCCTCGCCACTTATCCGGACGACGGGCTGGCGCCGGTCGCCCGCGCGTACCTCGCCTTCGTGGAGATGGAGGAGGGGAGCTGGGAGCAAGCGCGCGCCGACGTGGCCCGGCTGTCGACCCTGCCCGAGGGGAGCACGCAGAACCTGGTGACCATCGCCGACGCGCGCCTCCTGCGCCACGACCGGCGCCCGGACGCGGCGCTCGATCTGCTGCGCCCGCTGGTGGGCAAGGTGGTCGATCCGATCGCGCGGGTGCTCTTCCTCGAGGAGATCGCGCTCGACGCGGTGGAGGCCAAGCGCGACTACGAAGCGCTCGCCTACCTCGACGCGTGGCTGCGCGGCGTCGGCGAGGACAAGCGCGGAGCGGTGCGCGCGAGCGTCGAGCGGTGGATCGCCGCCTTGCCGCCGCGCGTGCTCGAAGACACCTACCGCGCCATGCGTCAGAGCCGCGAGGAGAGCGGCTACGGCGGCGAGATGGAGCGGCTGGTCGGCGAGAGGCTGGCGCTGGTGGCGGTCGATCGCGGTGACTCGCGGCTCGCGCGCTGGCTGCTCGATCCGGACGCGGGGACCTTCGTCGGCGGCGACGCGGGGAGCGAGGTGGCGGAGCTGGCCACCAGCTTGCGCGGCCTCGACAGCGTCACCGGCAGGACCCTCGGCGTCCTCTTGCCGGCGAGCTCGCCGGCGCTGCGCGATCTGGCCGCCGCGACCATGCGCGGGCTCGCCTGGGCGCTCGACTTGCCGCGCGTCGATCCGTACGGCGCCGATGGCGTGCGCCTCGTCAGCCAGGACGACGGCGGCGACGCGGCCAACGCCGAGCGCGCGCTCGAGGAGCTGGTGGGCGAGGGGGCCGCGGTGCTGGTGGCGGGCTTCGAGCCGGCGTCGGCCGCGCGGGCCATCGCCTGGGGAGCGCGGCGGCACATCGCGGTGATCACCGTCGCCGTCCCGCTCGGCCCGGACGGCGCGCCGGCGAACCTCGGCCCCTCTGGCTTCACCGTGGGGGAGACGCGCGCGCGAGAGATGAAGACGCTGGTGGCGGCGCTCACCGAGGCGCACCAGGATCGGCTGGCGCTGGTGGCGCGGTCCCCGTCGGCCGACGAGGCGCTCTTCACCGAGGCGGCTGGCGCGCGCGCGACGAACCCGGTGGGCGCCTGCGGTCTCACCCCGGCGCGGGCGGGCGATCCCACGCTCCCCTTTGCCGTGTGGGCACGAGCCGGGGTGAAGGGGATCCTCGCGATGTCCTGCGCGCGCCAGGCGATGGAGGAGGCGGAGGACGTCGCGGCGACGTGGACCTTCGGCCTGCCCCTCGACAACGCGAGCACGCGGTTCGACCCGGGGCCCAAGGCGGCGCGGGTGCACCGGCTGGCCCTCGGCGCCGGAGCGCTGCCGGTGGTGAGCCGCACCGCGGACGTGCTCGGTGATCTGGTGCAGGTGACCGACGTCGACATGCGCGCGTACATCGCGCGGGCGGCGGTGCGTCCGAGCTGGGCGCTGGCGCTCGGACGCGACGTCGGGCGGCTCGCGCGCATCGCCCTCGCGCCCCTGCCGCTCGACACGTCCACCGAGAAAGCGGAGGTCGACCACCGGCGCATCGCCGCCCGCGACGCGCTGCTGGTGGCCCGCACGCCGCTCTGGACCAGCGAGCAGCGTGGCTTCGATGCGAACCACGTCCTGCCGCGCACCCTGCGCGCCGTGGAGCTGCCGACGCCGAAGTAGGATTTCGGCATCAAAGTTTGTTTACGCAGAACGATGATGCTGATGACGACGCTCTTCGTCGGAGGATTGTCTCTTTTGCTGCGGTGCGTCAATTTCGTGTCTTGTGAGGGTGAATCCCGCTGCCTAAGACCAGCGTCGGCATAAAAGTGCCGAAACCCTGGAGGCAGAAAATGCGACATATTTCATGGCTCGTTTCGGGGGTGGTCGTCGCCCCCGCGGTGCTCTTCCTCACCACCCAGGTCGCGGGCTGCGGCGGCGACGACGCCTTCCTGGTCCCGGGCAGCACCGGCGACGGCGGCGTCTCCTCGCTCGACGGCTCTCTCCCCGACGGAACCGTCGGCCCCGGCCAGGACGCGGGCGACGCGGCCACCGTGCCGGCCGACGGCGGAGACGGCGGCACCACGCCGCTCTCCTGCGACGACTCGATCATCACCAACTTCAAGCCGGACGCGAACACCACCGTCCTGTCGGTCCACGCCTTCGCCAAGGGCGACGCGCTCACGCTCAGCGGCGCCGACGCCGGCACCGTGCCGGTCGCCCCCAACGATCTGTGCGTCGTGAAGCTCAACGTCGGTCCGGGCAACCCGGGCGCGGCCACCGATCCGTCGACCTCGCCCGGCATCGGCATCGAGGTGTGGCTCCCGAGCGCGGCCAACTGGAACAAGCGAATCCACGTCGTCGGCGGCGGCGGCTGGCAGGGGGGCACGGCCATCGAGTCGCCCACCGCGCTCGGCGGCGTCGTCTCGTCGCCGTCGCTGGCCTATCAGGTCGCGGGCGTCGAAGGGGCGGTCTCCGCCGTCACCGACACCGGCCACCAGGCGACCAATGGCGACTTCGCCATGCTGCCCGACGGCGGCGTCAACACCACCCTGTGGACCGACTTCGCGCAGCGCGGCATCCACGAGATGGCCGTCGAGACCAAGGCGCTCACCGCCGCGTACTACGGCACACCGGCGACGCACGCGTACTGGGACGGCTTCAGCACCGGTGGTCGTCAGGGGACCGAGGAGGCGGAGACCAACCCCACCGACTTCGACGGGATCCTCGCCGGCGCGCCGGTGATCAACTGGTCCCGCTTCATCACCGTGGAGCTCTATCCGCAGATCGTGCAGCAGCGCGATCTCGGCGGGACCTACCTCACGCAGGCGCAGCTCGATCTCGCGTCGAACGACGCCATCGCGGCGTGCGACCTCGTGAACGGTCAGCACCTCGGGTACATCCTCGATCCGTCGACCTGCAAGTACGACCCGACGACCGATGCGACGCTCCTCTGCGTCGGCGTCATCGGCAGCGGCGGCACCATCGGCACCAGCATCAACGCCAGCTGCTTCTCGCTGGTGCAGGCGACCGCCATGAACAAGATCTGGTACGGCGAGACCCCGGACGGCACCGTGCCGTCTCCGGCCACCGACAACGGGTTCGCCATCACCCCGGCGACCAACCAGCTGTGGTTCGGTCTGACCCGCGGCGCCGAGCTCGGCGCGCTCGCCGGGGCGACGGAGTTCACCATCGCGTCGGACCAGGTGGCCCTCGAGCTGCAAAGCTCGCTCATCGCCGACCCGGCCTTCGTCAACGCGACGGGGAACGGCACCAGCGCCTGGAAGAACCTGACCTACGCGCAGCTGGCGACGGCGTACGCCGACGGCATCACCCTGCAGCCGCAGTTCGCCAACATCAACACCGACAACCCGGACCTGTCGGCGTTCAACAACGCCGGCCGCAAGATGATCGCCTACCACGGCCTGGCCGACGTGCTCGTGCCGCCGGAGGGGACGCTCAACTTCTACAACCGCGTCATCACCCAGATGGGCGGCCTGTCGACGGTGCAGAGCTTCTACCGTCTGTACCTCGTGCCCGGCATGACCCACGGCTTCGGCAACGGCACGTCCAACCCGACGGCCGATCCGCCGCTGCCGACGATCGGGCAGCTCTACTCGACGCTCACTGCCTGGGTGGAGAACGGCACCGTCCCCGACACCCTCACGGCGACGAGCGTGACCAACACCGCGCACACGCACCCGTTGTGCGTCTACCCGCTCAAGGCGACCTACGGGTCGGGAGACATCAACACCGCCGCCAGCTACACCTGCCAGTGAGATGTGCGAGGTGGTGCTCGTTCGCCGCCACGAACGATACGTAGTCTGAACACAAGTAGAACTCCCCGGTCGCGCGCCTTATAAATTGCGGCCATGGATGTGAACCCGCGGACCGTTCGCGGACTCTTCGAGATGTGTGCCGCGGCGCAGATCGCCCGGCACGCTCTCGAGGAGCCGTTCAGCGACGACGAGCGGACGCGGTTCGCGGGGAAGGGGCCGGTCGACTGGGACACCTTCGCCCGGCTGATCGATCGTCTCTTCGAGCTCCTTGGCCACGACGAGGAGCGGCTGCGGCAGATGGGGCGGATGATGCACCAGGCCCCGTCGCAGAGCTTCTACGTGAACCTCGCGCGCCACGTGGGCTCGCTGCGGCACCTGTACGAGGCGGCGCGCTGGAGCGCCTCGGGGAACTTCCCGCACCTCGATCTCGCCGTGCACTACCGCCCGCGCTCTCACGAGGTGGAGATCGTCGGCACCATCCCCGCGCCCCACCGGCCGTGCGTCCCGATCCACTTCATCACCCAGGGGGCGATGCAGGAGCTGCCGCGGCTCGTCGAGCTTGGCTCCGCCTGCATCCTCGAGAGCGACGTGCGCGGGGAGCGCAGCGTCACCTTGCTCGGCGTGCCCCGGGAGCGGTCGCTGGTCGGCCGGGTGATCCGCCGGGTCGACGCGGCCGCCCACTCCCTCGAGACGCACGAGGTCTTCGAGGCCGAGCGGCGCGAGCTCACGGCGGCGGTGCAGCACCTCGAAGGCGCGGCGGAAGAGCTACGCGCGATCCTCGATGCGCTGCCCGACCCGGTCTTTCTCCTGCGAGGCGCGTCGATCGTCTGGGCGAATCGCACCGCCGGCGCGCTGCTCGATCTGCCCAGCCAGGATCTCATCGGCTGCACCTTCGACTCGCTCGTCCATCCGCCGGATCTGCCGCGCCTCGAGTCGTCGGCGGACGAGAGCGGGCCACGCGCGCACTTCGAGCCGCTTCGCCTGCTCTCGCGCACGGGGGCGCTGGTGGACATCGAGCTGTCCACGCGCAAGACGGTGAGCTTCGAGGGGACGGACGCGACGCTGGTGGTGGCGCGTGACGTCTCCGAGCGGATGCGCCTGCAGCAACGGCTGGTGATGGTCGACCGGCTGGCGTCGATCGGCACGCTCGCCGCAGGCGTCGCCCACGAGGTGAACAACCCGCTCAGCTACATCCTGTGGAACCTCGACGTGGTCGGGCGCACCCTGGGGCCGCGCAGCGACGCCACGCGGGACGGCCACGACGCGCTCGGGATCGTCCGCGAAGGGATCGACCGGGTGCGCACCGTCGTCCGCGACCTGCGCGCGCTCGCCCGCCCGGACGAGAACATCCTCGAGCCGATCGACGTTCACGCGGTGCTGGAGACGACGCTCTCGCTCACCGCCAGCGAGCTCTCGGCGCGGGCCACGGTGGTGCGCGCCTACGATCCGGACGTGCCGCGGGTGCACGCCAACGGCGCTCGCCTGGGGCAGATCTTCCTCAACCTCATCCTCAACGCCGTCGCCTGCATGGAGGGGCAGTCGCCCGACCGGTCCACCCTCACGGTGAGCACCACGCGGGTCGAGAGCGGCCACCTGGCGGTCGACGTCAGCGACACCGGCAGCGGGATCGCCCCGGACATCATCGAGCGGATCTTCGATCCCTTCTTCACCACCAAGCCCTTCGGCGGGGGCACCGGGCTGGGGCTGACCATCTCGCAGCGCATCGCCAGCGACCTCGGTGGCGAGCTGCGTCTGCTCGCCACGGCCCAGACCGGCACCACCTTCCGCCTCCTGCTCCCGTGCGTCGAAGGTCAAGAAGTCCTAACGGCAGGTCCGCTTTCGCGTTAACGCCTCCCGTTTCGTGACCGGTGCCGGCCGACGGGGCAAACTGGACGCGTGAAGTCTACTTATGTTGCCTGCTCGGCCGCGGCCGCGCTCGTGGTGTCGGCGGCGGTCATGTTCGCTTGCAGCAACTCGACGACGCCCGACCCGGCGTTGCTCGACAACGGTGGCGGCGGAACTCCCGTCGCAGGCGGCGGTGGCAGCACGGGGACCACGATCACGGGCGAGACCGACGGCGGCATCTCCGGCGGGCTGGTCGTCGACGCCAGCACCAGCAACGTCGCCGTCTTGCCTGCTTCCGTGGTCAGCATGTTCCAGGGGACCGGCGACGACCTCCTGGCCCTCGGCAGCGACGGCGTCATCCGGAAGATCGACTCCGCCGGCGTCGTCACCACCGTCGGACCCGTGGTCGCGGGGGCGACGCAGATCATCGCCGACATGGTGAACGTCTACGTCGCCATCTCCACCGGCGCGACGGCGACCAATGGCTCCATCGTGGCCATCGATCGCCAGACCGGCACCCAGAGCACGCTCGCTTCCAGCCTGACCGCTCCGACGGCCATCTTCACCGACGGGACCTTCGTCTACTGGCTCGACGCCGGCACCGGCACCGGTGTTCGCGTCGCCTCCACGCCGATCACCGGCACCGGGACCGCCACGACGCCGACCACGCTGGCCAGCTACCCGACCTTCGGGACACCGGGCAACCTGGTCACCACGGGCGGCATCGCCTACTTCACCGTGCAGGAGAACTCCGAGACGCAGCTCCTCACGGCGAACATCTCCGCCGGCATCCTCAACAACCAGGCGACGCTGCTCGGGACGCAGAACGGCGCGCCCACCGGTCTCGCCGTCGACGTCAACGACGCCTTCATCACCAGTGGAGGCACCGCGGGCGCGCTCTTCGAGTTCTCGCGCGCCGACGCGGGGGCGGCGACGGTCACCGCCACCTCGCTGGTGACCGCGCAGACCGCCGCCATCGGCCTGACCTTCATCGGCACGCAGCTCGTGTGGCTCGACTCGACGGCGGGCACGCTGCAGGCGTACGACACGCTCAGCGGTCTGTCCGGCCAGATCACCACCGGCTTCCCCAACGCGACCACCACGGCCGTGGGCACCGCCTTCTACGTCGCTTACAACAACGGCGTCATCAGCTCCGTGACGTTCTGAGCGTCAGGGCCGCGCCTGACGTAGCGCGGCCTTCTTCACCTTGCCGGTCTCGGTGCGCGGGAGGTCGTCGACGTAGTCGATGATGCGCGGGTAGGCGTGGCGGCCGACGGCGACGCGGACGCGCTCCTGGATCCGCTTGCTGAGCGCCTCGGTGTCCGCCCCCGGCTCGGCGACGATGACGGCGCGCACCACCGATCCGCGGGCCTCGTCGGCGGCGGCGACGACGGCGACCTCGCGGACCTCGTCGTCGGCGATGATCACCGCCTCGACCTCGGTGGGGCCGACGTTGTAGCCGGAGGTGATGATGAGATCGTCCTCGCGACCGACGAACCAGTAACGCCCGTTCTCGTCGCGCCGGGCCACGTCGCCGGTGATCCAGAAGTCGCCCCGCCAGCGCGCGGCCCACTTGTCCGGCTGGTTCCAGTACATGTTGCTCATCTGGTAGCGCGGGCGGCGCATGGCGAACACGCCGGTGGCCGGCCCGAGGAGCGGCGTGTCTCCGCCGTCTTCCGGAAGGAGCACCATGTCGAAGCCGGGGACCGAGGCGTTGAGCGCGCCGGAGACGATCGGATCACCGCCGGCGAGGTTGCAGACGATCATCCCCGCCTCGGTCTGGCCGTAGCCGTCGCGCAGATCGGCGTCCGGCTTGAGGCGCTTCCACGCCTCGTGGAGAGTGGCGTCGAGCGGCTCGCCGGCGCAGGTGGCGTGGCGGATGGTCTCCGGCAGGCCGCCGTGTGCGCTGGCGACGGCGACCAGGCGGCGCAGCGCGCTCGGCGCCACGGCCATGAAGGTCACCTTCTCCTCGCGCATCACGGCGAGCCATTTCTCCGGGTCGAAGCTCCCGCGGGCGATGACGATGCGATGCCCCATGGCCACCACCGCCAGGCCGACGGTGTACAGGCCGTAGGACCAGCCCGGATCGGCGCCGGCGAAGTGCACGTCGTCCTCGTGCAGATCGAGCACGTAGTGGACGAAGGGGCGCAGCGCGAGGAGCGCGCCGTGCGGGATGGTGCACCCCTTGGGCAGGCCGGTGGTGCCGCTGGTGAACATCATCGTCGCCGGCTCGTCGACGCGCGTGTGCACCGTCTCGAACCGGCCGATCTGTTTCTCGAGCGTGGCCCAGAAGTCGATGTCGCCCTCGCGCTGCTCGCCGCTGTCTCGAGCCGCGTTGCTCCACACCGTCGGCTGGTGATCGAGCTGCTGAGCGGCCGCTTCCCACGAGCCTCGCTGGGCGGCGTCGACCACCACCGCGCGTAGCTGCCCGGCGCGGGCGCGGTGGACCAGGCCGTCGGTCCCCAGGCCGATGAACATCGGCACGTAGATCATCCCCGCGCGCCAGCAGGCGAGCGCCGTCACGTAGGTCTCGGGCTGCTTGGTGAGGATCCCGCCGACGCGATCACCGCGCTCGAGCCCCGCGTCGACGAAGGCGTCGGCCAGCTGCCGGGAGGCGTCGCGCAGCCGCTGGTAGGTCCACACGTCCCGCCCGCCGTCCTCGGTGCGGAAGACGATGGCTTCGCGCGCGGGATCATCGGCCCAGCGGTCCACGCACTCGTGCGCCGAGTTGAACCAGGGGAGCTCCGGATCGGCCGCGGTCGCTTCGACGGCATCCCAGAGGGCGTCGGCGGTGGTCAGCTCGGAAAGACGGGGGAGCTCGTGGACGTGGTGCATGGGGCGCTCTCCAGCGACGGTCTGGCGGTCTGCCCAAAGGCGTAACGGCCCGATTCTCCTGGAGCAAACGCATAGACGCGTCCCGCTGCGTCAAAACCACGCATTTCCCTCGACCACGCGGCTGCGGGAATATCCGCGGAGCGCGCTTGTTCGCCCGCGCGACCGGGTCGTGAGGGAGTCACCTCCGGCCCGGCCCGGCTCGTCCAACGGTTGACAGTCACCTGCTCGCCTGTAGGATGCGCCGCTCGCAGTAGAATTTAGGCTTTTTTCTCGGCAAAATCGCCTTTTTAGCAATGCCAACGTAGCCCCGGCCCGACGTGAGTCGTGCACGCGGCATGGAGTCACGGATGACCACGGACGTGATGATCTACGCGAACGACCTGAGCAAAAGCTTCGGGTCATTCCGCGCGATCGACAAGGTCAACTTCGAGGTTCGACGCGGAGAAGTCGTCGGCTTCCTCGGCCCCAACGGTGCTGGCAAGAGCACCACGATGCGCATCCTCACCTGCTTCATCGCGCCCAGCGCAGGCACGGCCCGCATCAACGGCTTCGACGTCTTCGACAACTC
>JAMFST010000229.1 GCA_026225435.1 Labilithrix luteola | reverse complement strand
GGTCTGCAGCGCGAAGGCGTTGTCGGCCAGGGTCGCGGTGCTGGTCCCCGTCGCCATGATTACGGAGCTATTGGAATCGCCCGAACCGGTCCCCGAGCCGCTGCCTCCGCTGTTCGTGTTCGAGCAGCCCATCTGGGCGCCGACGACGAAGGACAACACGACGAAGGATGACGCGAATCCGAAAAACGCGGGCGTCTCTTTGTTTCCGTCCTGCACGGTGGTGACGGTGAATGGCATGGTGCTCCTTCTGGGTGCCTTCGGTGAGTGGACAGCTCCCACGCTGCGATCGGGGCGGCGCGCAACCCAGTGGCTAACGCGACATCTTTCGATCACATTTGGCCAAGGCCCCTCCGCGTCTGCCTGCTCGCCCTCGACGACGTCAGCGACTCGAGTCTCGCCGTGACCCTCGACACCTTCGCGGCGGCGAATCGGCTCTCCGTCGAGGTGCTGAAGCGCGCAGCGCCCTTCGCCGTGGAGATCGCGACGGTGAGCGGGCGCAGCGTCCGCGGACGCTCGGGGTTGATCGTGACCGCCGCTCGAGCGCTGGACGATGTCCGCCGCGCCGAGGTGGTCGTGCTCCCGGGGATGGGCATGGCGACGAGCGCGGAGATCGACCGGGTGCTCGCCCGTGCCGACGTCGTCTACGCGTGTCGCTGGCTCGGGGACCGGTCGCGCCGCGCGCGCCCGATCGTCGCCAGCTCCTGCTCCGGAGTCTTCCTGCTCGCCACCGCCGGTCTCCTCGACGGACGCGCCGCGACGACCACCTGGTAGCTGCTCCCCGAGCTCGCGCGGCGCTTTCCCCGGGTCGCGGTCGACCGGCACGCGATGGTCGTCGACGCCGGCCCGGTGGTGACGGCCGGCGCTTCGTTCGCGCAGCTCGATCTGCTCCTGCGTCTCGTCTCGCGGCTGGCCGGGCCGGAGCTGGCCGCGCTCGTCACCCGCTACCTCGTCGTCGACGAGCGCCCCAGCCAGGCGCGCTACGCCATCGCGCACCACGTGGCGCACGGATCGCCGCTGGTGCGGAACGCCGAGCGATGGATCCGCGCCCACCTCGCCGAGCCGCTCCGCGTGGGCGCGATGGCCCGAGCGCTCGGCACCACGCACCGCGCGCTCGACCGGCACGTGGGCGCGACCCCGCGCGAGCTGAGAGCGGCGGCCGCGGAGTAGAAGAACGGGGTAGACCGCAGGCCGCTCAGCCGGAGACGGAGCCGTGGACATGAGGGCTCGCGTACGAGCGTCCGCCAAGCTACATCCCGCCGTCGGGCGGCGCTCCCCCGTCGAAGCCGGGTGGAAGTCCGCCGTCGAAGCCACCGGGCGGGCCGCCGTCTCCTCCCGGGCCCATCATCCCGCCATCGCCGCCGCTGCTCGAGCCGCCGCAGATGGATTCGGACGTCGACTTGCGGACGATGATCGTCTTCCACGCGAGCATCGCGCCATCGCTCATCTGCGCGGTCTGGAACTGGTAGTCGCCATAGTCGCTGGCGCTGAAGACTGTGTCGGTGGTGTTGGTCGTGTCGCGGGCGCCGCGGGTGTCGTAGGTCGGCTGCGCGGCGATGATCGAATCGTCGAGCGCGTCGTCGAAACAGAGCTGCGTGGTCACGTACGCCTCACCGCCGATGGAGATCGTCAGGTGAATGTGCACAGTGCGGCTCGAGTACCAGCCGGGGTAGCAGGTGTCGAAATAGAGGACGCCGCTCGCGTCGGTGGTCTGCTTGCCGCGGAAGTACAGCTTCGAGGTGAAGGCGGTGTCGTTACCGGTGCAGAAGGCGACGTCCTCGTTCACCGCGTCGTCGCCGGAGTACTTGCCGACGGCGGAGACGTGCCACACGTCGATGGTGGCATTGGCGACCGGCGCGCAACTCTCGTCGAGCACCTGGAAGTACAGGCGCAGGGGGAGGCCGTCGTAGCCGTAGCTGATGTCCTGGATCACCTCCGACTGCGCGGAGTAGCAGGGGCCCTGGGTCAGCTCGCAGGTGACGGTGCAGGTGCTCTGCGCGCCGCAGGCGAAAGGATTCGGGTAGGTGGCTTTGGCGGTCATCGAGGCGGTGCCTCCGGTCGCCCACGCCACGCCGGCGTCGCCGAGCGCACCGGCATCACAGGCGGCGGCGTCGGCAGCAGCAGCGTCCGCGGCTGCGTCGTTCGCCGTTGCCGTCGAACCGGCGCCGGTGTCGGTGGCGCTCGCATCCCCACCACCCTCGACGAAGCTATCGTCGCCGCCGCAGGCGGCCAGTAGGCGATTGGCTGCGAAGGCCGCGCCGAGGGTCCCGCCGAGGCCGAGGATATTCCGTCGACCGACCACTTTCTTGTCCCGGGTGCTGTCCGTATCTCGATCGCTCATCGGTGGTGCGCCTCCAGGTGACGAGTCGTAGGTGTCGCTCGTTGCCTGCCGGTGAGTCGCGAATTGCAGATTGTGTCGGCCTCGTAATGTTTGCCTCGAGTGATCGTATCGATGAGCCGCCGACCACAACTCTCCAAAGGAATGGGTGCGATGAAAAAGACCGACGACAGTGTGAACAAGCTCCTCGCCCGGCGTCAGGCGCTCGGTACGATTGGTGGGTTCGGAGCGCTTGCTCCGCTCTTTCTTCTCGGGTGCGGATCCACCTCGGTGGCCACCGACGATGGAGAGGGCGACGCGGGCGGCAGCACTGGCGACAGCGGCTCCGACGCGAGCACCTCGGACGCGACCACGGCGGCGGACGCCAGCACTGGGACCGATGCCACGGCCGCCGATGGATCGACCGCCGGCGACGCCGCGACCTCCGCGGAGGCGGGCAGCTGCGCGGAGATCCCCGACGAGACCGGCGGGCCGTATCCCGACATCGACGGAATGATCTCCAGCACCACCTACGAGCGCGCGGACATCACCGAGGGCAAGACGGGAACGCCGCTCACCCTCACCTTGCAGGTGCTGAACGTCGGCGCCAGCTGCGCGCCGGTGGTGGGCGCGCGGGTCATCATCTGGCACTGCGACGCCAACGGCGTGTACTCCGAGTATGCGACCTCGATGAACAGCGATTCGGCTCAGGGCGAGGTGGGCTCCACGACGACGACCTACTTGCGTGGCTGGCAGGAGACCGACAGCAACGGCACCGTCACCTTCACCACCAT
>JAMFST010000228.1 GCA_026225435.1 Labilithrix luteola | reverse complement strand
GCGTCCATGACGTCGTAGCTCTCGTTCTGGCTGCCGGCCTGGTACCAGATCGCCTGGTTGCCGTGGCCGCCGTTCGCGCGGTCGAGGCGCGCGCGCATCGCCCACGAGCGGTACTGGTGGTGGATGCCGGTGACGTCGAGCGGGCGGAGATGGATCATCGCCACCGTGGCCATCCCTGCCCCTTCGTTGATCGATCCGGACTGGTAGGACGCGGCGATGGCGCCCGTGTCGGCAGCGACGCGGGCCGCCTGCGGTACATAGTCGATGGTGTGCGAGCCGATGGTGGCGTTCAGATCGATGAACTGATCGACGCTGATGGTGCCGGCTTGCAGCGCCTGCAGCCCGTACTGGACGCCCACGTTGGAGTACGGCCGGTTGGCGAATCCCTCGGGCCGCTTGCCGAAGATGGAGATGGCCGAATCCTGCAGATCACAGCGCACGCCGGTGGGGTTGGTGACGGCGTCGTAACGTGCGCTCGCCGGCGCATCACAGCCGCCGAGGGCGGTGGGCGACGTGCCGGGGATCCCGACGGCCAGGTTGGTGGCCAGCGGATTCAGGTCGTTGTTGAAGCCGTAGACGTTGATCCACTCGTTGCAGACCAGGGTGTTCAGATGTCCGGACGCTGCCGCTTGCTGCGCCGCCGTCCAGCTCACCGTGGTCTGCCCGAAGTAGCGCTCGAGGAGCGCGCAGTCCTCCACCTCGATCATCGTCGAGCCGGCGTCGGGGAAGGCCAGGCCGGTGATGATGCCGTCGTAGAGACCCGGATAGGCGTTGGCCATCCACTGCTGCGCCAGCGCCCCGCCCGAGGTGCCGTAGCCGAAGGTGTGGCGCAGGTCGCCGTACGCTTCGACGAGATGCTCCTTGGCCATCATGGTGGCCTCGGCCTCGACGGCGAGGTTGCAGTTGTGGCCGGCGTCGTTGAGCGACACGGCGAGCACCGCAAACCCGCGCGACAGGCCGTACTGATCGAGCACCCGGGCCGAGCTGAGCGCGTTGGACTGCGCGTAGCCGTTGCCGCACCCGGAGCCGTGCTCGATGAGCAGCCTCTGGTTCCACGCCGGCTGCGGCGCCCAGCGGCTCCAGGGCTTCGTCGGGTCGAAGAGAACGGCGACGTCGTAGTAGTCGCGATCCTGCACGCCGGTCTCGATGCGCACGATGAAGGGGACGCTGGTGCCGGCCGACGTCGTCGTCATGGCGACGTCGGTGGCCGGGCTCGCCGCGTCGTACGGCTGGAAGCCGGTCTTCGTCGGATCGGTAGAAATGTACTGATAGGTGTAGCTGATCGCGCGGTCGCAGCTGGCATCACCGGCGTCCGCGTCGCAGCCCCACGGCTGGATCTGCGGGCCGTAGAGGATGGGTCCGGAGATCGGATAGTTGGTGATCGTGAGCGACGCGGAAGCGACGCCCGCGAGCTTCGCCGTCAGCACGTTCGCGCCGTTCGTCAGGCCGGTGACGACGCCGAGGAAGCGGCCGTCGGCGCGCACGGCGAAGGCGCTCGTCACGTCGGTGCCCCCCACGTCGAGGGCGACCTTGGTGACGTCGACGCCGGCGGCGGGGACGAGCTGCACGAGCGCGTCGCCGCCGCTGATCAGGTCGGCGCGGTTGGACAGGACCGCGAGCGTCCCCACCGTCGCCGCGGCGGCGCCGTCCGAGCCATCGGTGGAGGCGCGTGCATCCGCGGGAGCGCTCGCGTCGAGAGCGGTCGACCCGTCACTCGCGATGGAGGCATCCGGCGCGGACGCATCGGCGCCCGGCGCACCCGCGTCGTCGTCCCCGCCACATCCGATCATCCCCAGCGCCACCAGCAGCTTCACGCCCGTACCGAATCGCCACGTCTCACGCATGGGGAGGACGCTAGGCAGCGGCCGAGGCGACCGTCTTCCACGGAACGGCGCACGTGCAGGTTCTTGCGAAGGCGCCCGCGCGTCGTTTGACGCACTGCTC
>JAMFST010000227.1 GCA_026225435.1 Labilithrix luteola | reverse complement strand
GAGCTCGGTCACCCCGTCGCCGACCGCGCTGACGATCCCGGCGACCTCGTTGCCGGGCGAGAACGGTGTCGGCGGCTTGAACTGGTACTTCCCCTGCGTGATGAGCACGTCGGGAAAGTTCACGCCGGCCGCCTTCACGTCGATGCGAACCTCACCCGCGGCGGGCACCGGCGACGGCACCTCGTCGATTCGCAAACTGGTGGGACCTGTCAGCTCATGGCATCGGACGGCGCGCATTGGACAGGGGATAGGCGTCCTTGCCGGCGATCGCAAAGGGTCCTGGGCAAAGTTCGTCGACACAGTCGTTCAGGTGCGACGTGCGGTTCGCGCCATGAAAGGCTCGTTTGACCCGTTTACGTCGGCCACTTCGTTCGCTACAGGTCGGACATGACGCACGCTGACAAGCCGCAGGTCGGTCTCGACGCGCTGGGCATCGCGGTCCCGTCGCTGACCCTGGAGCTGACCAAGCTGGCCGCCGCGCGCGGCGTCGAACCGGGGAAATTCCTCGACGGTCTCGGCGTCACCCGCATGAGCATCCCGCCGCTCGACGAGGACACCGTCACCCTCGCCGCCCGCGCCGGCAAGCAGGCGCTCGAGCAGGGGGGCATCGACCCGAACGACATCGGTCTGCTCGTCGTCGGCACCGAGACCGCGGTCGACCACAGCAAGCCGGTCGCCTCCTACGTGCAGGGGCTCCTCGGCCTGTCCAAGGCGTGCCGCGTCTTCGAGACGAAGCACGCCTGCTACGGCGCGACCGCCGGTCTGCAGAACGCGCTCGACTGGATCCGCGCCGGCAGCAACGACGGCAAGAAGGCCCTGGTCATCGGCGCGGACATCGCCCGCTACGGCCTGAAGACGCCGGGCGAGCCGACGCAAGGGGCCGGCGCCGTCGCCATGGTCCTGTCCGAGGCGCCCCGCCTCGTCGCCTTCGACCGCATGGTCGGCACGTACGCCAACGACGTCCTCGATTTCTGGCGCCCGCTCTACTCCAAGGACGCCGTCGTCGACGGTCACTACTCGGTCGGCTGCTACCTGGACGCGCTCGAGGGGGCCTACCGCGCCTACCGCGAGAAGGCCGAGCGTGCATCCGCGACGGGCGCGACGGCGACGAGCGACGCCAAGCACGCCTTCTTCAGCGACCGCTTCGCCGCCATCGCCTACCACGTGCCCTACGGCAAGATGGCCACCAAGGCCCACCGCCACCTGCGCGGCATCGACGGCGACAGCGCCGCCACCACCTACGCCGAGCAGGTCGCCCCCAGCCTCGTCTACCCGCGCCAGGTGGGGAACATTTATACAGGCTCGCTCTACCTCGCCCTCGCCAGCCTGCTCGCCGAGGATCCGCGTGACCTCGCCGGCCAGTCGATCGGCATGTTCAGCTACGGCAGCGGCTCCTGCGCCGAGTTCTGGAGCGGCACCGTGCAGCTGGGGGCACAGGCGCGCGTCCGCTCGAGCGGCTGGGCGAAGCTCATCGAGTCGCAGCGCCGCCTCGAGATGCCCGAGTACGAGGAGATCCTCAACGCTCGCGAGGCCATCGACAACCGTCCCCACCAGCCGCACGTTGAGGGCGGCGGTGCTGAGGCCCGGTACCTCGGAGTGCAGGAGCACCGCCGCATGTACAGCTCGCCCACCAGCGGTTGACCCGCTGGGGCGTCGAGCCTAGAAAGCGTGGGCACTCACATGACAGCCGCAGACGCGAACGGATCGAAGAGCTACGACGCAGTGGTCATCGGCGGAGGCCCGGGCGGTTACGTCTGCGGAATCCGCCTCGGGCAGCTGAAGCAGAAGGTCCTCGTCGTCGAGAAAGAGGAAGTCGGCGGCGTCTGCCTCAACTGGGGCTGCGTCCCCTCCAAGGCGCTCATCAGCGCCAGCCACACCTACGAGAAGTTCTCGACCAGCCAGAACATGGGCCTGTCGGTCGAAGGCGTGAAGCACGACGTCGCCAAGATGCAGGAGTGGAAGACCGGCATCATCAAGAAGCTGACCGGCGGCGTCCGTCAGCTCCTCAAGGCCAACGGCGCGGACCTCATGGCCGGCGTCGCCCGGGTCACCGGCCCGAACACCGTCGAGGTGAAGACCGCCGAAGGCGCCACCGAGACCATCACCGCCCGCGCCATCGTCGTCGCCACTGGCTCCACCACCGTCGAGATCCCGACCTTCAAGTTCGACGGCCAGCAGATCATCGGCGCCAAGGAAGCCGTCAGCCTCCAGAGCATCCCCAAGCGCCTGCTGGTCATCGGCGGCGGGATCATCGGCCTCGAGCTCGGCACCGTGTACCAGAAGTTCGGCAGCGAGCTGACCGTGGTGGAGATGACCGCGGGCCTCATGCCGGGCGTCGATCCGGACATCACCCAGGTCGTCGAGAAGAAGCTCGTCAAGCACGGCGCCAAGATCTTCAAGAGCGCCAAGGCGGCTGGCTACGAGAAGACCAAGGACGGCGCGGTCGCGGTCCGCATCGAGCTCGAAGGCGGCAAGTTCGAGACGGTGGTGGTCGACGTGGTGCTCGTCGCGGTCGGCATGCGCCCCAACGGCGCCGGCCTCGGCCTCGAGGAGATCGGCGTGAAGGTGGAGCGCGGCTTCGTCCCCAGCGACATCGTCGGCCGCACCAACGTCCCCAGCGTCTTCGCCATCGGCGACGTCACCGCCGTCCCCATGCTGGCCCACAAGGCGAGCAAGGAGGGGGAGGTCGCCGCCGAGGTCATCGCCGGCCACAAGGCGGCCAAGGACTGGGTCGGCATCCCCAGCGGCATCTTCACCGATCCGGAGATCGCGACGGTCGGCATCACCGAGACGCAGGCCAAGGAGAAGGGGCTCGACGTCAAGGTCGGCAAGTTCCCCTTCGCCGCGCTCGGCCGTGCCATGGCGGTCAACGAGACCGACGGCTTCTTCAAGGTGGTCAGCGACAAGAAGACCCACGAGGTCCTCGGCGTCCACATCGTCGGCCCCTCGGCCACGGACCTCATCAGCGAAGGCGCGCTCGCCCTCGAGATGCATGCCTTCCTCGAGGACATCGGCATGACCATCCACCCGCACCCGACCCTGGGCGAGGGAATGATGGAAGCCGCGCTGAACGGCCTGGGCCAGGCCGTCCACGTGGTCAACCGCCCGGACAAGTGAAGGACCTACGAAAGTAGGTCGGCAAGCGGGGTGAGCTCGAGGGGCGCGTCGCTCGACGCGATGGCGTCCCTCATCACCGTCGAAGCTTCGTTGGGCGGGAAGGGGAGCGCCTGCGACGCAGCCCACGTCTCCCGATCCGGCCACTGCGCATAGCCGACGAAGCTGCCATCGGCGCACCGGTGCAGCCTCGACCCGAGCCCGCCGCGCTCCTCCCGGATGCGCACGGTGATCTCGCGCCACGCTTGCTCGAACGCCGCTTCCTTCCCG
>JAMFST010000226.1 GCA_026225435.1 Labilithrix luteola | reverse complement strand
CGTCGCGGCGAGGAGCAGCGCCAGCGGGAAGAAGCGAGGAGCAGCATGACCATCCTGGAGTCCAAGGTCGATGCGGCCAGCCCGCTGTTCGCCACGCAGCGCGAGGCCATGCTCGACGTGGTCGGCGAGCTGCGCGCGCTCGAGTCGAAGGCGCGCGCCGAGGAGCAGAGCAAGCGGGCGCGCTTCGAGGGGCGCGGGCAGATCCTCCCGCGCGAGCGGGTGCGCCGGCTGCTCGATCGCGGGAGCCCCTGGCTCGAGCTGTCGACGCTGTGCGGCTACCAGCTGCACGACGACACCGACGGCTCGCTCGCCGGCGGGAACATCATCGCCGGCGTCGGCTACGTGGCCGGGGCGCGCGTGATGATCTCGGCCACCAACTACGTCATCAAGGGGGGGACGATGACCCCGCTCGGCGTGGTGAAGTCGCAGCGGGTGCAGGAGATCGCCCTCGAGCAGAAGCTGCCGCTCGTCTCGCTGGTCGAGTCGGGGGGCGCCAACCTCCGCTACCAGTCGGAGATGTTCGTCATGGGCGGCAAGGGCTTCGCCAACCAGGCGCGCCTGTCGGCGGCGGGGATTCCCCAGGTGACCGTCGTGCACGGCTCGTCCACCGCTGGTGGCGCGTACATTCCTGGGCTGTCGGACTACGTCATCATGGTGAAGAAGCGCGCCAAGGTGTTCCTCGCCGGCGGCCCGCTGGTCTTCGCCGCGCTCGGTGAAGTCGCCGAAGAAGAGGAGCTCGGCGGGGCGGAGATGCACGCCCGCATCGCCGGGACCACCGAGCTGGTCGCCGAGGACGACGCCGACGCGATCCGCCTGGCGCGCGAGGTGGTGGCCAGCCTCGACTGGAACCGCGGCCAGTCGGCCGACGACGCGAACGTCAAGCCGCCGCGCTACTCCATCGACGAGCTGTGCGGCGTCGTCCCTGCCGATCACAAGAAGCCGTACGACTGCCGCGAGATCATCGCCCGCGTCGTCGACGACAGCGACTTCCTCGAATTCAAGCCGGACTACGACGCGCAGACGATCTGCGGGCGAGCGCGCATCGGCGGGCGGGCGGTGAGCATCCTCGGCAACAACGGCCCCATCACTCCGGCCGGCGCGACCAAGGCGACGCACTTCATCCAGGCGTCGTGCCAGGCGGGCATCCCGCTCGTCTACCTGATGAACACCACCGGCTACATGGTCGGGACGGCGTCGGAGCAGGCGGGGATCGTCAAGCACGGCTCGAAGATGATCCAGGCCGTGTCCAACGCGCGCGACTTCGTGCCGCAGATCACCGTGGTCGTCGGCGGCAGCTTCGGCGCGGGGAACTACGGGATGTGCGGGCGCGGCATGGGCCCGTCGTTCATCTTCGCCTGGCCGAACTCGCGCACCTCGGTGATGGGGGGCGAGCAGGCGGCCAAGGTGATGGAGGTGGTCACGCGGGAGAAGTGGAAGCGCGAGAAGCGCGCCGTCAGCGAGGCGGAGGAGACCGGCCTGGCGAGGATGAGCGCCGCCACCATCGCCCAGTTCGACGCCGAGTCGCACGCCTTCGCTGCCAGCGCGCGCCTCTTCGACGACGGGCTCATCGATCCGCGGGACACCCGGGCGGTGCTCGCCTTCACCCTGTCCATCTGCGCCGAGGCGCGCACGCGCATGCTCGTCACCAGCAGCTTCGGAGTGGCGCGGCCGTGAGCATCCCGAGCATTCGCACCTTCGACACGGTCCTCGTCGCCAACCGCGGGGAGATCGCCCTGCGCATCTTCCGCACCGCGCGCCGCCTCGGCTACCGCACCGTCGCCGTGTACAGCGAGGCGGATCGCGACGCCCTGCACGTGCGCGCCGCCGACCGCGCCATCTTCCTCGGCGGCTCGCCGCCGCGCGAGTCGTACCTGGCGGTCGACAAGATCCTCGCCGCGGCCAGCGCCGCCGCCAGTGACCGCGGGCCGGGCTCCGTGGCCATCCACCCCGGCTACGGCTTCCTCTCGGAGAACGCCGACTTCGCCCGCGCCATCGCCGAGGCCGGCTTCGTCTTCCTCGGCCCCGACGCCGCCTCGATCGAAGCGATGGGGAACAAGAGCGCCGCCAAGGCGCGCATGATCGAGGCCGGCGTCCCGTGCGTCCCGGGCTACCTCGGCGAAG
Source organism: Labilithrix luteola (assembly GCA_026225435.1). Lineage (GTDB taxonomy): Bacteria > Myxococcota_A > Polyangia > Polyangiales > Polyangiaceae > JAMFST01. Next base: position 6,021 of record JAMFST010000226.1, on the reverse strand, counting down.
ATCAGTCCGAGGAGCGCATGCTCGCCGAGGGGCGCCGCGTAGGCTTCCCCTTGATGGTGAAGGCGGCCGCGGGCGGCGGTGGGCGCGGCATGCGGTTGGTCCAGGAAGACGCCGCGCTCGCCACCAGCCTCCGCGCGGCGCGCTCCGAGGCGGAGGGCGCCTTCGGCAACGGGCAGCTGCTCCTCGAGCGCGCCGTCGTCGGAGCGCGCCACGTGGAGATCCAGGTCTTCGGCGATCGCCACGGGAACGTGGTGCACCTCGGCGAGCGCGATTGCTCCATCCAGCGGCGCAACCAGAAGGTGGTCGAGGAGTCGCCCAGCCCCGCGGTCTCCGAGGAGCTGCGGCGGGAAATGGGCGAGGCCGCGGTGAAGGCCGCGCGCGCGGTGAGCTACGTGGGCGCGGGAACCGTCGAGCTCCTCCTCGCCGCCAACGGCCAGTTCTACTTCCTCGAGATGAACACCCGCCTGCAGGTCGAGCACGCGGTCACCGAACAGGTGTACGACGTGGACCTGGTGGAGCAGCAGCTTCGCGTCGCCGCCGGCGAAGCGCTCCCCTGGTCGCAGGAGCAGATCCTGGCGCGCCGGCGCGGCTGGTCGATCGAGGTGCGTCTCTGCGCCGAGGACACCCGCGACGGCTACCGCCCGCAGACCGGGACGGTACTGCGCTACGTGGCGCCTCCCGCCGACGGCTCGGCCCGCGTGCGCGTCGACGCCGCGCTCGAGGATGGCACCGTCGTCAGCCCCTTCTACGACTCGATGGTCGGCAAGATCATCGCCCACGGGGACGATCGGTCGAGCGCGCGCCGCCGACTGCTCCACGCGCTCGATTCGCTCTCCATCCTCGGCGTCACCACCAACCGCGATCTGCTCCGCGCCATCCTGGCGAACGAGCGCTTCGCCGCTGGCGAATTCAGCACCTCGTTCCTCGCCGACGAGGCAATCGCTACGCTTGACGCGAGCAGCGCCGCTCGCGTTCGCCGCGCGCTCCTGGCCAGCCTGACGCTGTGGCTGGACGACGCCGCCCGCCTCCGCAGCACGCAGTCGCTCGGCGAGCTCTCCGCCTGGAACAGCACCGAGCTGGCGGCCAGCCCGATGGTGATCGAGGACGATCGCGCGCGACGTGTCGTCGTCCGGCTGGCCATGCACGGGGCCACGCGCGACCGCTTCACCGTGAGCGCCACGGAGGACGGCGAGACGGCGACCCTCGAGACGAGCGCCGTGATCGAGCCGGACGGCAACGGGGGCACCGTGCGCTACGACGAGGGGGGCACCACACGCACGCTGCGCTTCGCCCGCGACACGGACCGCCTGTACCTCGACGCCGAGGGGCAGACGAGCGCCTTCCACGATCGCACCTACGCCCCGCCGACGCGCGCCGAGTCGAGCGACGGCACCGTGCGCGCGAGCGGCGCCGGCCGGGTCGTCCGCGTGCAGGTGGAGGCCGGCGCCACGGTCACCCGCGGCCAGATCCTCGTCGTGGTGGAGAGCATGAAGATGGAGCTCGAGCTCGCCTCCCCCATCGACGGCGTCCTGCGCGAGATCCACGTGAAGGTCGGCGACCAGGTAGCGGCGCAGCGGGTGCTGCTGGTGGTGGAGAAGACCGCCAGCACGTAACGACGTTACGCCCGCCGCAACCTCGCCGACAGCAGCGGCGAGAACACGTTGTCCTTCTTGGTGTACGGGTCGACGCTGAAGGCGAACTTGTGGCTCGGCGCGGCGCGCTGGGCGCAGTCGGTCCGCTCGCAGAAGCGGCAGGACACACCGGTAGGCACCGCCATGCGCTCGAGATCGCGCGGCGACGACACCGGCATGTCGGCGGCGTAGGCCAGGTGCTTCGCCTCGTCGGCGTGCGTCCCCAGGCCGATGGAGTAGGCCGTCCCCTTCATCACGCTCCCCTCGTGCGCGTGGACGATGACCTTGGCGAAGCAGAAGTAGGTCGAGCCGTCGGGGAAGATCGAATACTGCCGGGTGAGCACGCTGGGCGTGAGGAAGGCCATGTGGACCGCCCAGCGCGGGCAGCTGCCGGTGCCGTTGGGGAAGCGGATGCCGGTGGCGGCGTAGCGCTTGGAGATGTTGCCGCCGATGTCGCTGCGGAGAAAGTGCATCGGCAGCCCGCGGCGGCGCGGATCGGCCAGGTTGGTGCAGCGGTGGGCGACCGTCTCGTAGGACACGTCGAACTGATCGGCGAGGCGCTCGACGTCGTAGCGCGTGCGCTGGACCTCGCGGAAGAAGTCCTCGTAGGGGAGCAGGAGCGCGCCGGCGAAGTAGTTCGCGAGGTGAATCTTGTACAGCTTGGCCCCGGCGTCGTCGCGCGGCGGCCGCTTGCTGGTGAGCTGGCGGAGCAGCTCCGGGCTCTCGTCGAGGATGCGCAGCCCGATGGTGTGCGCCAGCTGGAACTTGAGGCGCTGCTCGAGCAAGAGGGGGCTCACCGTGAGCACCCCGCGCTCGCCGTCGTAGCGGCGGATGACGCTCCCCGCGTTCCCCGTGCTCCCCTTCTCCGGCCTCTCCTTGGCCGTCTCCACGCGCACGCCGAAGCGCTCGGTCAGCGCCGCGGAGAGCTGCTCGCTCACCAGCCGGCGTCCCCAGCCTTCGCGCCGCCGCAGCTCCTCGGCCTGCTCCTCCAGCGGAGCGAACCAGTTGTCGTTCGCCTGGAGGAACTCCACGACCTCGTCGAAGGGGGAAAAGTCGAAGCGCATGGCCGCGCCGTCGCTGTCGCCGCTCCCCTCCCCTTCGGCGCGCGCCTGCCCTTCGGATCTCAGATGAGCGGCCACGTGCCGCTCTCCCGCCGCGTCACGCTCCGCCTGGTGCAGCTCCACCATCAGCCGGTCCAGCTGTGCCCGCGTACTCTTGTACATATTGAAGAGCGCGGCGATCGTCGAGGCGGCCTTGGGCTCGGCGCTCAGCTGCGCCAGGTCCTCGTTGGTGATGTAGAGCGACTTGAGGAGAGGCTCGTCGAGCAGCTTGGCGAGCGAGTCCTCCACCCGCGTCTCCCCCAGCGAGGCCGTGAACTGCTCGATGGGCATCCCGAAGAGCTCGAGGGCCTTCCAGAGCAGCGGCAGCTGCACCGCGCGCTTCCCCTTTTCGATCAGGTTCATGTACGCGGCGCTGACGCCCAGCTGGCGCGCGACGTCGGCCTGCTGCAGGCCGCGCTCGATGCGCAGCTCGCGCAGCCGCAGCCCCACGTTGGCGTTGGTTTCGGTGGTCGTCATCGGTTGACCGCCGGTTGACTTGTCAATCCGCTTGTTAATTGCAACGGAGCCATATTCAGCCGCACTTTCGTCCTTGCCTCACGCCCAACGACCAGTATGACGAAACGCGTCACCGTGCGCTTGGTAAATCGGTCAACGCGCCGGACCTGACTCGAACCGCGGGAGACGGACATGCTTCGAACGATCGGAATCGTGGGATGCGGCCTGATGGGGACCGGGATCGCGGAGGTCGCGGCGGCCGCCGGGCTGTCCGTGGTGGCGGTGAAGGCGACGCCGGGCTCGCTCGACGCGGCACGCGCGCGGATCGAAGGGTCGCTGGCGCGAGCGGTGGCGCGAGGGAAGCGCACTGCCGAGGAGCGCACCGAAGCGATGGCTCGGATCACCTTCAGCGGTGATCTCGACGCGCTCGGCGCCTCTGATCTGATCATCGAGAGTGGCCCGGAGGTGCTGGCGGCAAAGAAAGAGCTGCTGGCTCGCCTCGAGAAGGTGGCCCGGCGCGACGCGCTGCTGGCGACCAACACATCGTCGCTGCCGCTGCCTGAGCTGGCCCGTGCGCTCGAGCAACCTGCGCGCTTCCTCGGGCTGCACTTCTTCTCGCCGGTGGCGGCGATGGACCTCGTCGAGGTCGGGCGCATCGCGCGCACCGAGCCCGCCGCCATCGACGCCGCCGTCGCCTTCGTCCACGCGCTCGGCAAGACGCCCATCGTCCTCGACGCGGAGGTCGGCTACCTGGTCAACCGCCTGCTGGTGCCGCAGCTCTGCCAGGCGATCGAGATGCTCGAAGGGGGAGTGGCCCGCGCGTCCGACATCGACCTCGCGCTCAAGAAGGGGCTCGGGCATCCCATGGGACCGCTCGCGCTCGCCGATGCCATCGGCCTCGACGTGGTGCTGGCGATGGCGCAGACCATGGCCCACGAGCTCCAGGATCGAAGGTTCCGCGTCCCGCGCCTGCTCCGTCGCCTGGTGCACGCCGGACACCTGGGGAAGAAGACGAAGATGGGTCTGTACGACCACGCGGCGACCGGCTCCGGCGGCGAGCTGGTGGAGAACCCGGAGGTCGCGCTCGGGCGTCTGCCCTTCGTCGCCGCGCCCGCCGCTTGATTTAGGCTGACATCCGCGCGCGGCTGCCCCAAAAGCCTCACCAGAGGCCGCGACGCGAATGAAAGAGTGGAACACGCGCAGCCGGGCGCGCTCGGAGCGCATCGCCGCAGGCTCTGCCTTCGCCAGCGGCAAGCAGGTGGACGCATCCCGGGTGACCGCCTTCCTCGAAGCGGTGCTCCGCCCGAACGATCGCGTGTGCCTCGAGGGGGACAACCAGAAGCAGGCCGACCTCCTGGCGCGCTCGCTGGCCGCGGTGGACCCGGCGCGCATCCACGACCTGCACATGGTGCAGTCCGGGGTCGTCCTGCCCGAGCACCTCGACGTGTTCGACAAGGGGATCGCCCGCCGCCTCGATTTCTCCTACTCGGGGCCGCAGGCGGCGCGAATGGCCCGCATGCTGTACGGCGGGAAGATCGAGCTCGGCGCGGTGCACACCTACCTCGAGCTCTTCGCTCGGTACTTCGTCGATCTCACGCCCGAGGTCGCGCTCATCGCCGCCGTCAGCGCCGATCGCGACGGAAATCTGTACACCGGACCCAACACCGAGGACACGCCCACGGTGGTCGAGGCGACGAGCTTCGGCAACGGGCTGGTGATCGCGCAGGTGGGCTCGATCGTCGACAAGGTGCCGCGGGTCGACATCCCCGCCGACCAGGTGCACTTCGTCGTCGACGCGGGCAAGCCGTTCTACGTCGAGCCGCTCTTCACCCGCGACCCGGCGGCGATCACCGAGACGCAGATCCTCACGGCGATGATGGCCATCAAGGGGCTCTACCTCCCCTACGGCGTCCGCCGGTTGAACCACGGGATCGGCTTCAACACCGCGGCCATCGAGCTGATCCTCCCGACCTTCGGCGAGAAGCTCGGGCTGCGCGGAAAGATCTGCACCCACTGGGCGCTCAACCCGCACCCGACGCTCATCCCGGCGATCGAGGCGGGCTGGGTGGAGCGGGTGCACTGCTTCGGCTCCGAGGTCGGCATGGAGGACTACCTCCGCGCGCGACCGGACGTCTTCTTCACCGGCGCCGATGGATCGCTGCGCTCCAACCGCGCCTTCTGCCAGACCGCGGGGCTCTACGCCTGCGACATGTTCATCGGGTCGACCTTGCAGATCGATCTCGCCGGGCACAGCTCCACGGTGACCGCGGGGCGCGTGGCCGGCTTCGGCGGTGCGCCGAACATGGGCTCGGACGCGCGCGGTCGGCGCCATCCGAGCCCCGCCTGGCTGCAAGCCGGAGCCGAGGCGGATCCCGACGCGTCCGCGCCCCTGCGTCGCGGACGCAAGCTGGTGGTGCAGATCGGCGAGACCTTCGGCGAAGGGAACGCGCCGCTCTTCGTGGAGAAGCTGGCGGCGCTGGAGCTGGCGGAGAAGCTGAAGCTCGATCTGGCGCCGGTGATGGTCTACGGCGACGACACCAGCCACATCGTGACCGAGGAGGGGATCGCCAACCTGCTGCTCTGTCGCGATGGCGACGAGCGCGAGCAGGCCATCCGCGGCGTCGCCGGCTTCACGGACGTGGGCCGTGGGCGAGATCGCAATGCGGTGGAGGCGCTCCGCCAGCGCGGCGTGATCCGGCGCCCTGAAGATCTCGGCATCAATCCACTGGACGCGACGCGTCAGCTGCTCGCGGCTCGTTCGATCAAAGACCTCATGACATGGTCCGGCGGGCTGTACCGCCCGCCATCTCAATTCCGGAACTGGTAGGAGGACG
>JAMFST010000225.1 GCA_026225435.1 Labilithrix luteola | reverse complement strand
TCGACGGCGTGCTCGGCCCAGCCGAGGTCGCCAAGATCCGTACGGCCCTCGGATTGAGCCAGCGGAAGGCGAGTGAGCTCCGCGGGCGTTTCAAAAATACGAGTCGGGCACGCAGGCGTTGAGCATCGCCATGAGCCACTTGCTCCGACTCCTCGCGAAGGATCCGGCGCGGCTCCGTGAGCTGACCGGGCCGGCGACCGTGAAAGCAGGGCGTCCAGCGGCGTCACGGAAGACCGCGCAGGGCCGGGCTGCCGCGGCTCGCTGAAGGCCGCTTCAAGGTGCCGAAGCACGTCGTCTTCCTCGAGGTCGAGGACCTGCCGACGACGTCTCTGCTTCGCGCGAGCGCGGCGCCGTGATCGTTCCTCACGAGATTTTCCTGCAAATAGGTGAGGGGCTCACACCTCGTCGAGGCGGCGAATGCAGAACTTGAGCGCGTGGTACATCGTCCCCATCGTCCGGACGTGATCCATGTCCATGCCGAGATCGATGATGGTCTGGGCGACCGCCGGGCGAATCCCGCAGAGCACGGACTCCACCCCGACGAGCTCGGCGCTGCGGAACAGCCGCACGAGGTGCTGGGCCGTGGCGGTGTCGACCACCTCGACTCCCGTCAGGTCGACGATGGCGAAGCGCGTGCTCTCGGCGACGATCGCCTGCAGCATGCTCTCGGCCATCTCCACGGCGCGGGCGCTGTCGACGATGCCGATCACCGGCAGACACAGCACCTGATCCCAGACCTTGAGGATGGGCGTCCCGAGAGCGCGAATGGTCGATGACTGTCGCTGGACGAGGTCGAGCTGATCGCGCAGCTCCCGGTCGATGCGAAGGCGCTCGGTCGCGTCTTCGAAGGTCGCGACTCCGCCGATGACCCGTCCGTCGGAGTCTCGGAGTGGCGTCGAGTGGATGACCACCAAGATGTGAGCTCCGGACGTCGAGGTGTCGTAGGGGCCTTGGTAGAACCCTTTCGCGCCGGTGAGCGATTCGGCCACCGCCGGGACGATGCGCTGGTCCTTGACCTTGCTCAGGTCGAGACCGACGAGCTGCTCGCGGCGCGTGCGGGAGATCTCGAGGATGGCCTCGTTGCACTCGACGACTCGAGAGTCGAGCCCGTAGACGAGCAACCCCACGGAGGCCGCCTCGAACACGAGATGAAAGCGTTCGGCGCTGGCAAGAAGTGTCTCGGTTCCGGCCCCTGCCCCTGTCCCCATGCTCCTGGATAGACAGCTCAAGGGCTGGCCGTCACGCAAAAAGCGCGGTCTTGCGGCCGTGGGCGCTTGGAGGAGAGGCCAACGCGGTGCAGCACGTCGCGACGTCAGCAGCAGGCTTCTGGCACGAGGTGCGGCGTCGTTTTGCATTTGCCGATGAGCCGGGTACGTTGATCAGTGGACGACTACCGGCAGAGCCTGGAGAACGGACTGGATGAACGTCGGAGATGAGGGGGCTTTGATGACCGTCGAGAGCACCCTCCTCGTGCGTCTCCATGAAATGGCGCTCGATCTCGGCGGGGTCCGGACGGTCCTCAACCTCGATGCGGCTCTGCGAAAGCGAGCGTGGCGGGGTATGCGGGAGAGGCGCTGTTGGTCTTGAACAAGGCGCCGCTCGCACGGGAGAAGCCGCAGCCTGCGGTACCCCTCGACGTCGTCGTCGACGCTGCCGTCGAGATCCTCCGCCGGTACGTGTCCGTGCCGACGGCGCGCTCGATCGCCACGCTCGCTCGCAAGCGCGCCTCCAGCGCCAATCCCGGAGCCGCCAGCGCGCACGATCTGCTCGGTTCGTTCGAGAGCCATCTGAAGCTCTTTCTCCACGATTCGGTGAAGACCGACGAGTGCATTCGCGCGCTCCGCGGCCTGGTCGTCGACCGCGCCACGTCGATCTCCGTGAGGAGCGTCCCCATTCGCGTCGAGGACGACATCGCCCGGGTGCGGCGCGAGGCGCGCGAGCTGGCGTTGAAGATGTCGTTCTCCATCGGTGGCCAAACGAGGCTCGTCACCTCGGTCTCGGAGCTCGCGCGCAACATCGTTCAATACGCCGGTGAAGGGCGGATCGAGCTCACCGAGATCATGACGCCGGCGAGCGTCGAGGTGGTGGCGATCGACTCGGGGCCGGGGATCTCGAACCTCGAGCAGATCCTGGGCGGCGCCTACAAATCCCGGCGCGGTCTCGGTCTCGGCCTGCGGGGAGTGCAGCTGCTCGCCGACCAGTTCGCGGTGCAGACTGCCGCGGGCGCCGGTACCAAGGTGCGCTTCGTCCTGAAGGTCGCCTGATGCACGTGCAGATTGGCTTCGCGCGGAGCCCGAAGGTGGGCGAGACCGTTTGCGGCGACGCGTTCGTCGTAGTCCCCTTCTCGAGCGGTACGCTCCTCTGTCTCGCTGACGGGCTCGGACATGGTCCTCAGGCATACGCGGCGGCCGAGGCGGCCTGTGAGTATGCTCGCGCGCACGTCGAGCAGCCGCTCGAAGCGCTGATGCGCGGCATCGATCGCACGCTCGTGGGTACCCGCGGCGCGGCGGTGTCGCTCGTCGCGCTCGTCTCCGCGCCCGAACGAGCGCGCTTCGTCGGGATCGGGAACGTCGAGCTACGCGCGCGCTCTCGTGTGCACATCTCCCCGCCGACGACTCCGGGCATCGTCGGGCAACGGCTGCGTGTCGTCCGCGTCTGGGACTACCAGCTGTCCGACGGGG
>JAMFST010000224.1 GCA_026225435.1 Labilithrix luteola | reverse complement strand
CGATCGAGCATAGCCCGCGATCACGCGATCAGCCGAAGGCGCGTTCCTTCCGCTCCTGGTCCTCCTTGCAGTTGATGCAGAAGGGGGTCTCCGGGCGTGCTTCGAGCCGCTTGGCCTGGATCTCCTCGCCGCACTCCTCGCAGGTGCCGAAGCTGCCGTCGTCGATCCGGCCGAGCGCCTGCTCGATCTTGTCGAGGAACTGCTTCTCCCGCCCGCGCAGGCGGAACGTGAACGACTGCAGGTACTCGCTGGACGCGAGGTCCATCTCGTCCGGCAGGTCGTTCGCGTCGAGCGTCATGTCCTCCTCCAGCGTCTGCTTGGCCTTCGCGATGATCTCGTCGCGCTTCTCCGTGAGGAGGTCCTTGAACCGCTTCGCTTCAACCTTGTCCATGGTGTGCACCGCCTCTTACCTCAAAAAGGGGGGCGCAAACGTAAGGACGCACGTTCGGGTGTCAACGGCTGCCATGCTCGGGCCTCGGTAGAGCCTGGGTGCGTCCGCCGGCGCCTCTACTTCGAAGCGGGAAACACGAACTCGGCCCCCTTGGCGATGCTCGCCGGCCAGCGCTGCATGATGGACTTCTGCTTCGTGTAGAAGCGGACCCCCTCCACGCCGTACGCGTGCATGTCGCCGAACAGGCTGCGCTTCCAGCCCCCGAAGCCGTGCCAGGCCATGGGCACCGGGATGGGCACGTTGATGCCGACCATCCCCACCTGGATGCGACGCGTGAACTCGCGCGCCACGTTTCCGTCGCTGGTGAAGCAGGCGACGCCGTTCCCGTACTCGTGGGCGTTGATCAGGTTGATGGCCGCCTCGAGGTCGGGAACGCGCACGCACGACAGGACGGGGCCGAAGATCTCCTCCTGGTAGATGCGCATCTTGGGCGTGACGTTGTCGAACAGGGTGCCACCGGTGAAGAAGCCGCTCTCGCTCCCGGCCACCTTGTGACCGCGGCCGTCGACGACGAGCTTGGCCCCTTCCTTCACACCGAACTCGATGTAGCCCTCGATGCGCGCCAGCGCCTCCTTCGTGATGATCGGGCCCATCTCGGCGTCGAGGTTCATCCCGTCGGCGATCTTCAGCTCGAGGGCGCGCTTGGCGACCAGCGGGACGATCTTGTCGGCGATGTCGCCGACGAGGACGGCGACGCTGATCGCCATGCAGCGCTCGCCTGCCGAGCCGTAGGCCGCGCCGACCAGCGCGTCGACGACCTGCTCGATGTCCGCGTCGGGCATGACGACCATGTGATTCTTGGCGCCGCCCAGCGCCTGCACGCGCTTCCCGTTGTGCGCGCCTTTCTCGTAGATGTACTGCGCGATGGGGGTGGAGCCGACGAAGCTGAGCGCCTTGACGTCCGCGTGCTCGATGAGCGCGTCGACCGCGACCTTGTCACCCTGCACGACGTTGAACACGCCGGACGGCAACCCGGCTTCCATCAGCAGCTGCGCCATGAAGGTCGACGGCGAGGGATCACGCTCGCTCGGCTTGAGCACGAAGGTGTTGCCGCAGGCGATCGCCACCGGGAACATCCACAGCGGGACCATGCAGGGGAAGTTGAACGGCGTGATGCCGGCGACGACGCCGAGCGGCTGGCGCATCGTCCAGTTGTCGAGGCCGGGCGAGACCTGGTCGGTGTACTCCCCCTTCAGGAGCTGCGGCGCGCCACAGGCGAACTCGATGATGTCGATCCCGCGCGCGACCTCGCCCTGCGCGTCGGTGAACACCTTGCCGTGCTCGGCCGTGAGCATCGCCGCGAGCTCGTCGCGGTGGCGCCCCATCAGCTCGAGGAATTTGTTCATCACGCGCGCGCGGCGGATGGGCGGCGTCTCCGCCCAGGACGGGAACGCGGCCCTGGCAGCGGCGACGGCGCTGTTCACCTCCTCGACCGAGGCGAGGGCGACGTGGCGGGCGACGGATCCGGTGGACGGGTTGTAGACCGCCTGGCGCCGGCCGCTGGCTCCGGCGACGTGACTTCCGGCGATGAAGTGACCGATATCGGTCTTGGCGGTGTAGGGCTGGACGGGGGCGACGCTCATGACGGGCAATGTAGGGGAACGCCGCCCGCGCACCAGCTTGGCGCGCTTGATTCACTGTTCACTTTATCGAACAGTGAAACCGTGAAGACCAAGAAGATCGATGCGCTCTGGTCGCACGTGTACTGGCTCTCGGTGCTCGGCTCGCTGCGCAGCTTCACCGCCGCCGCCGAGCGGCTCGGGGTGAGCAAGGCCGCCGTCAGCCATCGCATCGGTGAGCTCGAACACGCCGCGGGCGTGATGCTGGTTCGCCGGACGACGCGCAGCGTCCGTCTCACGGACGCGGGGCAGCAGCTGGTGGACTCCACGCAAGACCCGTTCGTGCAGATCGAGCGCGGCTTCGAGAACGTGAAGGATCTCGCGGGTGAGCCGCGCGGCGTCCTGCGCGTGACGGCCCCCGTCGCTCTCGGCCGCCAGCGGATAGCGCCGTTGATCCCCGCCTTCGTGCGGCAGTTTCCCGATGTACGGATCGAGCTCGACGTCTCCGACCGCCTCGTGTCGCTCGCGCAGGAGGGCTTCGACCTCGCCATCCGTCACGTCGCGTCCGTGCCCGACACGCACGTCGCGTGGACCATCTGCTCGACCCGGGCGATCCTCGCCGCCACCGGCGCCTACCTGCGAAAACACGGGACACCAAGGTCGCCCAGGGATCTCGCCGACCACGATTGCCTGCACTACCTGCGCGGCGCCGAGACTCCCACGTGGGCCTTCGAGCCGGCCAAAGGTAAAGGGGGCCGCCTCAGCGTGGCCATCCGCGGCTCGTTCGCCGCCAACAACAGCGAGGTGCTGCGCGAGGCCGCGCTCGGGGGGGTGGGCATCGCGTTGTTGCCCGACTTCAGCGCGGCTCGCGAGGTGGCCGCGGGGAGGCTCGTCTCCCTCCTCCCGGGATGGCGCTCCGTCGGCACCTTCGGCGACAAGCTCTACGCCATCCGCCCTTACGCCGCGCACGTCCCCAGATCGGTTCGCGCCTTCGTGAGCTTCCTGCAGGAGGAGCTGTCCGCCGGGTTTGCCTGACCGCCCACGGCCGACCACAATCGCCCATGCCCTTCACTCTCTTCTACAGCCCCGGCGCCTGTTCGCTCTCCTGCCACATCGCTCTCGAGGAGTCGGGCCTCCCCTACGAGCGCCGGCGCTTCGGCTCCACCGATGGTGGAACGGAGTCCGCCGAGTACCGCGCCATCAACCCGCGCGGCCGCGTGCCGGCGCTGCGCCTCGAGGACGGCACGCTGCTCACCGAGGCGGCGGCGATCCTCGGTTTCATCGCCGAGCAGGTCCCCGACAAGAAGCTCATGCCCGCGCACGGCACGCTCGACTATGCCCGCGCCCGCGAGTGGATGGGATTCCTCGCCAGCTCCGTGCACCCGGCCATCCGCAGCGTGTTCCGTCCCGACAAGTATGCCGAGGGCGACGCGGCGAAGGAGGAGGTGCGGGCGCGCGGGCGCCGCTGGCTCGCGACGTACTATTCCGACATCGAAGGTCGGCTCACCGGACAACAGTACGCGCTGGGCGACGCGTTCAGCCTCGTCGACGCGTACCTCGTCGTCTTTCACAAGTGGTCGGCGCGCCCTCTCGCGCAACCGGCCATCCCTCCGATGCCCGCCTTCGATGCGGTGATGTCCCGCGTGTGCGCGCGCCCGGCGGTCGCGAAGATCCTCGACTTCGAAGCCGCCGGAGCCAAGGACCGCTGAAGCTACCGGAGCGTCCACTCCACCACGACGCCATTGAGGCGACCGACCGTCGGTCGAAGCGTGAGACCCGGTGAGGAGGGGCTCAGCAGGATCGTCGCAACACCCGCTCCCGCCCCCAGCACGCCGAGGGTCCCGAAGACGTCGACCAGCGTGGCCGCCGTGTGCCCGCGCGTGACCTCGCCGCGCACGGTCGCATCGCAGGGGCTCTCCGCGTAGCTCGGGCAGTCGTGCCGCAGATCCGCCAGCGCGGTGGCGCGAACGATCGCCGCGATGCCGGCGCCGGCGAGCGCGGCTCCACCGACCCCGAGCGTGACCCACCCGAGGGTCCGGCGCGTGCGATGCGGATCCTCGGGCGCAGCTTCCGGCGACGCGATCAGGTGCATCTCGGGGACGACGACCCGGAGCGTCACCTTCTTGTCGTCGCCCGCCGCGAGCACGAGGCGCTCCTCCGCCACGGGCGCGCCTGGCGGGCCCTCTGCGCGCACGGTGTACGAGCCCGGATCGCGATCGAGCGGACTCCCGATCAACGTCGCCGCGAGCGCCTCGCCGTTCACGGACACGCTCACCGGTGATGTCGCGACGACGTCGACCGTGAGGCGCGCGACCATCGGGGCCAAGCGCGCGGCGGCCGCGCTCGCGTCGGCGCTCCACGTCGCGTACTTCGGATCGCTCGACGCCGCCGCGGCGCGCTCGAGATCGCGCCACGCACGACGTGACGAGGCCCAGTGTCCGAGCGTCTCCTCGCACTCGGCCAGGTTGCGCGCACTGCCGAGCGCCGACGGGAAGAGCGCCACGGCTCGTCGGAAGTCCGGGAGCGCCTCCACGCAATGCCCGTGCTCCCGCAGGGTGCGTCCGCGCGAGAACAGGTCCTTCGCGTCGGCCTCCGGATCGGCGTGCGCTCCTCGGGCGAACGCGCTCACGGCGACGAGAACGGACAGCGCCAAGACTCGCGCGCGTGGTGGATACAAGATAGCGAGCTCCTCAGAAGACGTTGCTGGGGTTGACGTGGGTCGCGGGGATTTCCGGCGGCGGCGGGCTCACGGGGCGCGCGCTCTTGGTGGTGGTCGGTGCGAGCGCGACCGCCTTCGGCCGCGGAGGCGGCGGCGGTGCGGCGGCGACGATCGAGGTCGCGAGCGGCGGTAGGTCTTCGATCGCGGGGGCGGGAACGGAAACAGGAACGGCGACGACCACCGACGACGGCGGAGGCGCGCCCGTCTGCACGCGCCGACTGGCGACGATCCAGAGCCCGACGCTCGCGCCCGTCGCGGCGATCGCCATGACCATTCCGATCCAGCGTCGCGAACGGGGTGCGGCCAGCTGCGTGACCGGGGGAGCGTACGACGACGGCGGCGACTCGGCCGGCGCGGCGCTCGGCGTGGCGGTGTCGACGAGCGCGTCGAAGGCATCGGCCAGCTCCTCGGCTGTCTGGAACCGGTCCTTCAGCTTCTCCGCGAAGGCTCGCGCAAAGAAGTGCTCGACGTCGCTCCCCAGATCGGGCCGAGCTTCGGACATGGGAATCATGCGACCGAGGCAGATACTGACGATGGTCTCCTCGACCGTACCGCCCACGAACGGAGGGGCACCGGTGAGCGCCTCGTAGGCCAGGACGGCGAGCGCCCACAGGTCCGCCCGGTGGTCGAGAGAGGCGAGCCCCTGACTCTGCTCCGGGCTCATGTAGCTCGGTGTTCCGAGGACCGTTCCGTAGCCGGTCGACGACGACGACGAGGACCGGCGACCCTTCCGTGACGGCCGCGCGATTCCGAAGTCGAGGATCTTGACGAGCAGTCTCCCGTCCTCGTCCTTGGTGATGAAGAGGTTGTCGGCCTTCAGATCGCGGTGAATGATCCCTTCGCGATGCGCATGCGCGAGCCCGCGCGCCACCTGGCTCACGATGCTCTGCACGAGCGAGAGCGAGAGACGCAAGCCGAGCTTCGCACCCAGCGACTCGCCGACGAGCCGCTCCATGACGAGGTACGACGCGCCGTCGTCCTCCCCGTGGTCGGTGACCTGCACGATGTTGCGCGTCTTGCGCGAGAGACGCGCGGCGACCTGCGCCTCGAACTGAAAGCGCGCGCGCCAGTTGGACGTCTCGAGGGGCGCGTCCATGTCGATCTTGAGGATCTTGAGCGCCACCTCCTCGCCCAGCGTCTGGTGACGCGCGAGCCAGACCTCGCCCATGGCCCCGCGACCGAGGAGGCGTAACAGCTCGTACTTTCCGGCGACGAGACGCCCTGCCTCAGCTTCGAACGTCATCTGTGCAGTTCTCCACCCCACTGTACGCGCCAAGTGCTCTGCCCCTGCGCAATTGCGCGACAGGAGGGTGAGGAGGGTGCAGTCTCGACGACGAGGCCACGACTCCTTGCAAGATCCAAGACGAAGGTGCGGCATCCTGGCGGTTGTGCTCGGACTTGGAGCGTGCAGCTTTCCCGACGTTCGCTACGACAGCGCACAGGAAGACGGCGGCGCCACGGACGCGTCCGTCGACACATCCGGCGATGCGTCCGGCCCCGATGCGACGGGGGTCGACGCCCAGGCCGCCGATGCGGCGATGGCGACCGACGCGTCCTCGAACGACGGGGGAGCACCAGGCGCCGACGCGCACGTCGACGCAGAGGCCGGAGGCGGAGGCCCTCCGCTCGGTTCAGCGTCGACCTTCGCGATCCTCGCCGGCACCACGGTGACGAACACCGGGCAGAGCTCCTTCATGGGTGACCTCGGCGTGGCTCCAGGCACCGCGGTGACGGGCATCACGCCAGCGATGGTCTCGGGGACGATTCACGCGGACGATGCAGCCGCCATCCAGGCCGAGCAGGCTCTGCTGGTCGCGTACGACGATCTGCGCCGCACCGTCTGCACGACCACGCTGCCCGGTAGCGATCTGGGAACGCTCACGCTGGGGCCGGGCGTGTATTGCTTTGCGACGCCGGCCGCGAGCCTCACCGGGACGCTCATCCTCGATGCGGGGGGAGATCCGTCTGCCGTCTTCGTGTTCCAGATCGACCAGGCGTTCATGATGGCCGCGAGCGGTCACGTTCAGGTGATCAACGACGCCTCGGCGTGCAATGTCTTCTGGCAAGTCGGCGCCTCCGCCACGATCGGCGCGGCCAGCACCTTCGCGGGAACGATCCTCGCGCTGACGAGCATCACGGTGAGCGCCGGGGTGCTGCTCGACGGGCGAGCGCTGGCGGAGAACGGCGCCGTGACCGTGGACACGAGCGTCGTGTCCGTGGGCGGGTGCCCATAGAACGCCGCCTACGCCGCCTCGCCGTTCCCTCTCCGTTGTTGGCGACGAAGGATCCGTCGAGAAGCTGGAGCGGTTGCTGAAGGGCGGCGAGCGAGCGTAGAAGGGATCTCCGTGGGCGACCTGCAGCACTTCATCCCCGACGCGCTCGCCCGGTTTCTCGGTCTGGTCCACACGGAGCGTGACGAGAGCGGGAACGGGATCCGCGCCGTCTACGAAGCGCGGCTCGAGCAGACGCACACCGAGACGGCGGGCGCATGAAGATCACCCCCACGCGTCGCATCTTCATCGGCCTCTTCCTCGGGGTCGTCATCGGTGCCCTGGTGGCGCGCTACTGCCCCGAGCGCGCCACCCTCTTCCGCCCGTTCAGCCAGCTGTTCTTGCGGCTGATCAAGATGGTCATCTCGCCGCTCCTCTTCGCCAGCCTGGTCGCCGGCATCGCCGGAGCCGGTCACGTGCGCGCCATCGGTCGCACCGGCTTGAAGGCGATGATCTACTTCGAGATCGTCACGACCCTGGCCCTCGGCATCGGCCTGGTCGTGGTGAACGTGATCCGACCGGGCGCGGGGGTCGACTTGCCGGTCGGCACCGCCGAGGTCGTGCCTCCAGCGCAGTCCTGGGCCGACATGCTGCTGCACGTCGTCCCCACCTCGATCGTTCAGGCCATGACCGAGAACGACCTGCTGCCGCTGGTCACCTTCAGCATCCTCTTCGGCATCGCCCTCGGGATGATCGGCCCCAGGGGCGAGCCCGTGGTGCGCCTGTGCGAGGCGATCACCGAGACGATGTTCAAGCTGACCGACATGGTCATGCTCTACGCGCCCGTCGGCGTCGGCGCGGCCATCGCGCACACCGTCGGTCATGGCGGGCTGAAGATCCTGTGGAACCTCGGCTGGCTGGTCTTCGCGCTCTACGCCGCGCTCATCGCCTTCGTGGTGCTCGTGCTCGTGCCCGTCGCGCTCCTCGCGCGCATTCCGCTCCCTTCCTTCATTCGCGCCGTCAAGGAGCCTGCGCTCATCGCCTTCTCCACCACCTCCAGCGAAGCTGCGCTCCCGCGCGCCATGGAGGCGCTCGAGGGGCTGGGCGTCCCGCGCCAGACGGTCTCGTTCATCCTTCCGCTCGGCTACAGCTTCAACCTCGCCGGCACCACGCTGTACCTGTCGCTCGCCGCGCTCTTCGTGGCGCAAGCCGCCAACATCAAGGTACCTGTGGGTCAGCAGATCACCATGCTGCTGACGTTGATGCTCACGTCCAAGGGGGCAGCCGGGATCCCGCGGGCGTCGATGGCGATCCTCGCGGGAACGCTGGCGACCTTCGGGCTTCCACTGGAAGGCGTCACCCTCATCCTCGGCGTGGACGAGGTGATGGACATGGGACGCTCGGCGGTCAACGTCATCGGCAACTGCCTGGCGACCCTGGTGATCGCCAGGTGGGAAGGGCAGACCGTCATCTCCGAAGCTTCGGCGAGCGAGGCGGCCACATCGCCATGAGAAGCGCGCCCATCAGCAGCCCGATGACGTCTGGACGCAACGCCTCTTCCAGCCCGAGGTGAAGGAGGATCGCCGCCGCCACGCGCGACGCAGATGCGGCGAACGGGATCGCCCAGCAGCCAGCTGCCCACGTGCCCGGTCACCTGGTGCGTCTCGACGAGGCGTCGCGAGCACGAAGCCGCTCCACCAGTCGGAGTGGAGCTTGGCGATCGCCGACCAAAGGTAGACCGACACCACGAGCGCGCGCACGAGCGCCGTCTCTCCCCGCCGGCTCGTTCCTCAAGTTCCCCGGCGGGCCGAAGGGATGAATCACGGACATCGGCGAGGTTCTCTGCGCGGCCGCGACGCGCTACGGAGGAGAGACCATGTCGAGCGCCCCGCACACAGGTCGTCCCTACGACTTCAACGATCCGTTTCTCCTCAACGAGCAGCTCTCCGAGGAGGAGCGGATGATCCAGGGGAGCGCCGCGGCCTTCGCCAGCGAGCGCCTGCGCCCCCGGGTCGACGCGGCGTACCTGAACGAGGAGACCGATCCAGCCATCTACCGCGAGATGGGCAGCGTCGGACTCCTCGGCGTGACGGTGCCCGCCGAGTACGGCGGCGCCGGCGCCTCCTACGTCGCCTACGGTCTGGTGGCGCGCGAGGTCGAGCGGATCGACTCCGGCTACCGCTCGATGATGTCGGTGCAGTCGAGCCTCGTGATGTTCCCCATCCTCGCTTACGGCTCGGAGGAGCAGCGCAAGAAGTACCTGCCCGGCCTGGCGAGCGGCGAGCTGATCGGCTGCTTCGGTCTCACCGAGCCAGAGGCCGGTTCGGATCCGGGTGGCATGCGTACAAATGCACGCCGCACGGCCGGCGGCTACGTGCTCAACGGGAGCAAGACCTGGATCTCGAGCTCGCCCATCGCCGACGTGTTCGTCGTCTGGGCCAAGTCGGAGGCGCACGGCGGAAAGGTCCGCGGCTTCATCCTCGACAAGGGGATGAAGGGGCTCAGCGCCCCCAAGATCGGCGGCAAGCTCTCGCTGCGGGCGTCCATCACCGGCGGCATCGTGATGGACGACGTGGAGGTGAGGGAGGACGCGCTGCTTCCCGACGTCGAAGGCATGGGCGGCCCGTTCGGGTGCCTCAATCGCGCGCGTTACGGCATCTCCTGGGGCGTGATGGGCGCGGCGGAGGATTGCTTCTTCCGCGCGCGGCAGTACGGGCTCGATCGCAAGCAGTTCGGTCGGCCGCTGGCCGCCAATCAGCTGTTCCAGAAGAAGCTCGCCGACATGCAGACCGAGATCACCCTCGGACTGCAGGCGTCGCTGCGCGTCGGCCGCCTCCTCGACGACGGCCGCTTCGCGCCGGAGATGGTCTCGCTCATCAAGCGCAACAATTGTGGCAAGGCGCTCGATATCGCCCGCCTCGCTCGCGACATGCACGGCGGCAACGGAATCCAGATCGAATATCACGTAATGCGCCACGCGGCGAACCTCGAGACGGTGAACACATACGAAGGCACGCATGACGTTCACGCGCTCATCCTCGGCCGCGCGCAAACCGGCCTTCAGGCGTTCTTCTGATCAAACACCGCGCACCCTGGAAAAGAGACGCGCGAGGTTTTAGG
>JAMFST010000223.1 GCA_026225435.1 Labilithrix luteola | reverse complement strand
GGGCGCGTTGCTCGCCGGTATGTACGCCAACGTCGGGATCGACGTGAAGCGCGCCGGGCAGACGCTCTTCGTGCCCTCGACCGCGCTGGTCGCCGACGAGGACGGCACCCGGGTGGCCAAGATCGTCGACGGGAAGATCAAATGGTCGGTGGTCAGCGTGGAGAGTGATCTCGGCGACCGCCTCTCGATCGCGAGCGGCCTGAGCGAGAGCGACATGGTGGTGACCGTTCCGAGCACGAAGCTGATCGACGGGCTCCCGGTCGACATCGTGGCTCCGACGCTGCCACCGGCAGCCTCCGCGGCAGCGACTCCGGCGTCGAGCAACACGGCCAGCCCGCAGGGCGCGCCCGCGGCGGGCAGCGCCGCTGCTGCCCCGGGGAAGAAGTAGCCGTGAAGGCGCGCGCGACCGCGGAGGTGCAACCCGGCCCCACGACGGAGACGACGGCCCCGGTGGTGGCGCTGGCAAAGTCGCAGCCCGCGCCGGTCGTGGAGAGCTCCGATGCCAGCGTCGCTCGCCCGCGCGGACGCGGACGCCCGCGCAGCGAGACCGTGCGCCAGAACGTGCTCCAGGCGGCCAACGCGCTGCTCGACGAGCGCGGCTTCCGCGCCATGACCATCGAGGGGATCGCCGAGCGCGCCGGCGCCAGCAAGGTCACCCTCTACCGCTGGTGGCCCAACAAGGCGGCCATCGTCATGGACGCCTTCCTCGCTGCGGTCTCGCCGAAGATCCCGTTCCGTCGCACCAACTCGGCCATCAACGATCTGCGCGAGCAGATGCTCTCCTTCGCCGCGCTGCTGCGCGATCGCCCGGGGCACACCGTGGCCGGCCTCCTCGGCGAAGGGGTGCACGACAAGGAGCTGAGCGAAGCCTTCCGCGATCGCTGGCTGATGCCGCGCCGCGCCGAGGCGCTCAAGGTGCTCAATCGCGCGGTGGAAGCGGGGGACGTGCGCCGCGACATCGACCCGCACACCACGCTCGACGCGCTCTACTCCCCCTTCTACTACCGGCTGCTGATCAAGCACGGGCCGCTCTCCGACGAGTTCGTCGAGGAGACCTGGCGCACCGTCATGCGCGGCGCCGTCACCCCGGAAGCCCGCGGTCGCTGTCGAAAGCTGCGCGACAAGATCTGACGATGTAGGAGTCGGCGGACGTTGCAATGTCCGCTTACGAGGGCCGGTGTGCCACCTGGCAGCGGGTGACCGCGGAATGATGCCCCGTCAACGGACGACTCTCGCTCCTTCACACAGTTGTACAGACAACTTCACCGTGACAGCGGTGCGTGGACATTGATTGCAGTGCGTTTCGAGGACACAAGGTGCTCCCCATGCGCACCTCCACGCCTCGGATCGGTCGCCTCGTCCCCACGCTCGTGCTCGGTTTTCTCGGTGGCTCAGCCTGTATCAGCGGCTGCTCCGGCGCGAATGACGCAGCCTCCTCGGACGAAGCGCTGGGCGCGGACAAGAGCAAGACGGACGCGGGCGCGGACGCGAGCAAGGACCCCGGTACCGGCGCGACCGACGGCGGCGCGACCTCGGGCGACGGCGGGACGGCGCTGAGCCGCTGCACGGTCACCAAGGAAGGGACCAAGGGGATCCTCCTCGAGGGGACCGTTCTCGCGCCCGCCAGCATCATCGACAACGGGCAGGTCTTCGTCGACTCGACGGGTCTCATCCAGTGCGTGGGGACCGATTGCTCGGGAACCTCCGGCGCGTCGGCCGCCTCGGTCATCAGCTGCCCGCAGGGGGTCATCTCCCCCGGCCTCATCAACCCGCACGACCACATCACCTACGCCAACGATCCGCCGGTCGGACACGGCACCATCCGCTACGAGAGCCGGCAGGACTGGCGCACCGGGGATCACGGCTTCACCAAGCTCACCGGCACCGAAGGCGGCGCGACACCCGTACAAGTGTACGCCCACGAGCTGCGCTTCCTCATGGGCGGCGCCACCTCCACCGTCGGCTCGGGCGGAGAGGTAGGCCTGGTGCGCAACCTGGACGAGAAGGCCGATCTCGACGGCCTGTCCATCACCCCGGTGTACTTCGACACCTTCCCGCTCGATGACGCCGCCGGCGTGCAGTTCACGAGCGGCTGCACCGGCTACTCGTCCTCGCGCGAGACCGAATCGCAGGTGTCCAAGGACAGCTCGTACGAGCCGCACATCGCCGAGGGGATCGACCTCGAGGCGCACAACGAGCTCACCTGCACCACCGCCACCGGCACCTACGACATCGTGCAGAAGCAGACGGCGGTCATCCACTCGGTCGCCGCCTCGGCCGCCAACGGCGCGACCTACGCGTCGGTGGGGGCGAGCGTCATCTGGTCTCCACGCTCGAACATCAGCCTGTACGGAAACACCGCCCCGGTCACCATGTTCGATGCCCAGGGGGTCAACGTCTCGCTCGGCACCGACTGGCTCCCCTCCGGCTCGATGAACATGCTGCGCGAGATCGCCTGCGCCGACTCGTTCAACCAGACCTACCTCGACAAGCACTTCACCGACGAGCAGCTCTGGCAGATGGTGACGGCCAACGCGGCCCACGCCACCGGCGTCGACGGCAAGCTCGGGAGCCTGGCGGTCGGCCTCACCGCCGACATCGCCATCTTCGACGGCTCGGCGAACACCGGCTACCGCGCGGTGCTCAGCGCCACCAACGAGGACGTGGTGCTGGTCCTGCGCGGCGGCACGGCTCTCTACGGCGACGCCGCCCTGGTCGGCGACGCGGCCCTCGGCGGATCGATCTGCGAGAACCTCGAGGTGTGCGGCGGCGCGCGCAAGGCCTGCGTGGCCAAGGACACGAGCAAGGCGGAGACCCTGGCCGCGGTGATCAGCGCCGGCAACGCCATCTACCCGATGGTCTCGTGCAAGGGGCAGACGCCGACCAACGAGCCGACCTGCACGCCGTACCGCGGGCAGTCGGGCGAGACGACGACCAACTACAGCGGTGTCCCCTCGTCGACCGACCAGGACGGCGACGGCATCGCCGACGCCGCCGACGACTGCCCGACCGTGTTCAACCCGATCCGCCTGATGGACGGCACGGCGCAAGCGGACGCCGACGGCGACGGCACGGGCGACCTCTGCGACTCGACGCCCTGAGACGCCGAGGCGTCACGTCGGCAGCGCGGGCGTCCCCTCGAGGGCCAGGCACACGGTGAACGTGGTGCCCTCGCCGAGGACCGAGGTGCACGAGACGGTGCCGCCGTAGCTCTCGACGATCTGGCGCACCACGACCAGCCCGAGCCCGGTCCCGCGCTCGGGCCCCTTGGTGGTGAAGTAGGGGGTGAAGATCTGCGCCTCGACCTCGGGGCTCATCCCCGAGCCGGTGTCGATCACCTCGCAGCACGCCGCCGGCGACGACTCGGTGACCTCGCTGACGCGCAGGCGCACGAGCACGTGGCGCCGCGACTCCTCCTCGCGCTGGACCGCGTCGATCGCGTTGCCCACCAGGTTGAGCATGACCTGCTCGAGGCGGATGCGATTGGCGACCGCCCACAAGGGCTCCGCCGGAAGCTCGGTCTCCACCCGCACGCCACGCAGGCGGCTGGCGGCGCGGAGGAACTGCACCGCCCCCAGGATCACCTGCCCGAGATCGAGCCGCTCGGAGCGATCGAGCCCGGGGCGCGCCAGGGTCAGCAGCTCCCGCGCGTGCGCCTGGAGGTGGCCCGTCGCCGCCTGCATGGTGTGCAGATCCTCGCCGTCCGCGGGCAGTCCGCGACGCGCGCTGTCGGTCACCAGCTCGAGGCTGCTGGTCATCACCTGCGCCACGTTGTTCAGCTCGTGCCCGACCGCGCCGGCGAGGGTGCCGAGCATGATCAGGCGGTCGGCGTGGAGCAGCTGCTGGGTGCGCCGTTCGAGCTCCGCCTCGAGGTGCTGCCGGTGCCGCTCGCGCTCGTCGCGGAAGGCCTTCATCTCGACCAGGTTCTGCACGCGGGCGATGAGCTCGATCTCGTCGATCGGCTTGAGGAGGAAGTCGTCCGCCCCGACGTTCTTCGCCTCGATGCGCTCGCTGCGGTCTCCGTGCGCGGTGACGAAGAGGATGGGCAGGTCGACGAGACCGAGCTCCTTGCGCACGCGGCGGCAGATCTCGATGCCGCCGAGCCCAGGCATCGCCACGTCGAGCAGGACGATGGCCACCGTGGGATCGGCGACGATGAGGGCCAGCGCTTCCTCACCCGAGGAGGCCTGGACGATGTCGTACCCCTCCGGCGCCAGCAGCGCCTCGAGGAGACGCCGGTTGCGCGGATCGTCGTCGACGACGAGCACGCGCGGACACGGCGCGGCGGCGCCGGCGGCGGAGACGGCGGCAGTCACGCGGCGTTCGCCTCGGCGCGGGGGACGGTGACGACGAAGCGACTCCCGACCCCGAGCGCGCTGGTGACGCGGATGGTCCCCCCGTGCTCCTCGACGAGGCGCTTGGAGAGGGCGAGCCCGAGGCCGAGACCGCGCGAGTGAGCGGTGTCTCCGACGCGGGCGAACTCCTCGAAGACGCGCGGCTGGTCCGCGTCGGAGATGCCGATGCCGTCGTCCTCGACGGCGAACGTCGCCGCGTGGGTGCTCGCCTCGATGGTGAGCCGGATATGCCCTCCGGGCGCGGTGAACTTGATGGAGTTCGACAGGAGGTTCACCAGCACCTGGACGAGCCGGCCGCGGTCGACCCGCACCAGGAGATCTCCGTCGGAGCCGAAGGTGACGGTCAACCGCTGGTCGCGCTCGTGCGCCAGCTGCCGCACCAGGCGGACCGCGTCCTCGCCGACCGTCTTGGAGGAGATGAGCCGCCGGTCGAGGCGCGCCCTCCCCTCCTCCACCCATTGCGGGTCGAGCAGATCGTTCACCAGCCGCAGCATGTGCTCGCCGCCGTCGACCATGTCGTGCACGTACGACGCCTGCTCCGGCGACAGCTTTCCGTGGCGCTCGCGCTGGAGCACGCGGGCGAAGCCGAGGACAGCGTTGAGCGGCGTGCGCAGCTCGTGGCTCATGTTGCGGAGGAAGCGCGACTTGAGCCGGTTGGCCTCCTCCGCCGCCGACTTGGCCCGCTCGAGCGCGCGCTCTCGCTCGAGGCGCGCGTGGATGTCCCGGAAGACGTGGACGAAGGCGGCCAGCGCGCCGTCCGGGTAACGGACGACGTTGGAGGAGCGCTCGACCGGCACCTCCGCCCCCGAGCTGGCCCACAAGGTCATGTCGCCGAGGTCGGCGTCGATGGGCGCGTCGTCGGACACACCGAGACGCTGGAGTGTCTGGCCGACCATGGTCTCGCGGTCGTACCCGAAGAGCTCCGTAGCCCCGGTGCTCCATTGCAAGACACGCCCGAGGAGGTCGGTGATGACGACCGCGTCGCCGAGGTGATCGATGATGACCTCGTTGGTCGCGTCGACGCGCGCTGCGCGGGTGCGCTCGCTCAGATCGCGGACGGTGGAGAAGACGGTCGCCTCGCGTTCCTCTCCCGTGCTCCGGGCGAGCACGCGCTCGGCCTCGCGCTGGCTGCTGGACAGCGAGGTGATGCTCACCTCGACGTCCATCACCGTCCCGTTCTTCCGGTGGTGCTTCACCACCAGGCGGGCCCCTTGCTCGGTGACGTTGTCGAGCACCTGCTGCACGCCGCTGGCATGCCCCGGCGCCCGCAGATCGCGCACGTTGAGCTGCAGGATCTCGCCCCGGCTGTAGCCGTAGAACTCGAGCGCTCGCTCGTTGACGTCGACGATGCCCCCCGAGGCGTCGAGGAAGAGGAACGGGTCGAGCGCGTTGCGGGTGAGCAGCTCGAGCCGATGAAGGCGACGCTCGTTGGGCTCGGCCCGCCCCCCTGCCCGGCGCGCGCGCAGCTCGAGCAGCGCCTCCACCTGCACCGCCAGCGCGCGCAGCCCTTCGCGCTGCGCGGCGCTCAACGTCCGCGGCTCGTCGTCGGCCACCGACACCGTGCCAATCACCTGCCCGTCGAACCACACCGGGAAGCCCGCGTACAAGCGCGGCTCCTCGGCGATGACCGGCGCGCCCGTGCGGATCACCTCGTCGCAGGGGGAGAGCTCGCGCGCCGTGTCCCGCACCTCGGTCCCGTGGTGGGCCTTGAAGAACGTGCGTTCCTCACCGGTGAAGCTCACCAGGCCGATGCGCGCGTGCGCCAGGGTCGCGGCCAGCATGGCGATGCCGTCGAACCGCTCTTCCGCGGGCGTCTGCCACACACGCGCGGCGTCGAGCGCGCGCAGGCGTGTCTGCTCAGCTTCGTTCATCCCCCCGTCCCCCTCTCCCAGCTTCAGCTAAGACGCCTCGCCGGCGCACCTCTTAAGATGCCGGACCCGCGGGAGCGTCGCCGGAGATGCGACTCGCGGTCACCGGGGGGGAAAAGGTGTGCGCCCGACGTGGCTGCGGAGGAACTCCGTCATCACGTCGAGCACCTCGGCCGGCTGGTCCTTGTGCGGCGAGTGGCCGCACTCCTCGATGCGCGCCACCTCCACCGGCCCGTTCACCTGCTGGGCGATGGCGTCGACCTGCCCCCAGGTGCCGTACGCGTCCTCGGCCCCCTGCACCACCAGCGTCGGCGCCGTGACGATGGGCAGCGACGCCTCGATGTTCCAGGCGCGGAAGGCCGGCAGGAGCCAGATGTCCGCCCAGCCGGTGAACACGTGCTCGGTGGGCAGCTCGTGGTGCTTCTGCAGGCGCGGCGCGATGGTCGCCTGGTCCGCCTTGGCGCGCGCGATGCTCACCACCGTCACGTCCTCGACGAACACGTGCGGCGCTTCGAGGACCAGCGCGAGCGGCGCCGGACGGAGGGTCGCACTGGCGTAGATCAGCGCGATCGACCCGCCGTCGCTGTGCCCGAGGAGCACTGGCCGGTCGATCGCGAGCTCCGCCAGCAGCGCCGCCAGCGCCGGCGCCTCGTCGTGCATGTACGACACCTCGCGCGGGAGCACCGCCGGATCCGACGCCCCGTAGCCGCCGCGGCTGTAGGTCAGGCCTCCCAGCCCGGTCCGCTCGGCGAGCTGCCGGGGGAAATCCTTCCAGAGCGAGATCGAGCCGAGCCCCTCGTGGAGGAAGACCAGCGTGGGCGCCTGCGACGGCGTCGGTCCGAAGGTGTCGACCTCGATGTGGAGATCGCCCACGGCGATGCGCCCGCGTGAGCCCCAGCCGCGATAGCTGTCCATCGCTCTCTTCTAGGCTCAGTGGCGGCGAGGGCGCCAGCGGCGAGGAGGTCAGCGTCGCGCGGCCGCCGAGCGCTCCACCCGGGCCGCCTCGAACTCGCGGACGACCTCGCGGGCGATGACCTCCATCGTCTCGCGGGCGACCACCCGCATCGAGCTCGCGAGGTAGAGCGTCCCCAGTACCCGCTGATCGGAGCTGACCAGCGGGGTCACGCAGCGGCTCAGCGGGGTCATCCCGTTGGTCGCCACCTGCAGACCGGAGAGGCCGAAATCGGCCCCCACGTCGAGCGCGAGCGATGACAGCGTGGGCAGCTGCGACGTCGTCCGCCTGGCTGCTCCTCCGCTCGCGTCGCCAGCGACGGTCGAGGGGACAAGGCCCGCGAGCACGCGCTTGAGCGACGAGCGCGAGACCGCCGTGCTCAGCACCGCGTCGATGTGCAGCGTGTCGCGCAGCGCCGAGGCCTGCTGCCGCAGCTCGATCGAGGACGAGAGCACCACCACGCGGGTCGTCTGGTCCTTGGTGCTCGACAGGCTGCGGAGCTTCTTCACCAGCGAGAGCCCGTCACCGCGGCGACCGCTCGGCAAGGCCAGCTCGCAGACCAGCAGCGCGGGGCGCTCCTCCAGCCGCAGGACGTCGAGCGCCTCGAAGGCGTCGAGCGCGAGCGAGACGTCGAGACCGAGCTCGCAGACGATCTCGCGGGTGATGCTCCCCCGCGAAAGGTCGCAATCGACGATGAGTGCGCGCGCCATACGGAGGGTTACGACCGTCTCCGCTGGAGCTTAAGGGAGCCTTGGCGATTCCGCGCTGGTCACTGGCAGGTTACTGGCAGCTCCAGTGCGGGCTGGTGTCCGCGCAGGTCTTGTCCCCGGAACAATCGTCGTCGGAGTGACAGCCGCGGATGCAGTACCCCTCGGACGCGGCGCAGACCACGTCGGTGCCCGTCTCGCCCTGGTTGCAGTCGTAGTCGCTCGAGCAGGGGGTCACGCCGCTCGAACCGCCCGAGCCGCCGCGGCTGCCGGTGCCGTCGAGGTGGTACACGCGGTAGTACGAGTAACCGCCGCCAAGGATGTCGGCGACGGCGATCTCGTGGTGGGCCGTGTTGTGGCAGTCGACGCGGATCGACGAGTCCGAGGTGCCGGCGACGGTCACCAGGCAGACGTGGCCGCAGTTGTCCGCGTCGGAGTCGCCGGCGAGGCAGAAGTCGTCTCCCGACGCGTCGCTGAAGACGACGACGTCCCCCAGCTTGCCCGCGGCGCTCGCCCCCGCGCCGTGCTCCTCGAAGTCGTACTTCGCGAGGGCGGTCACCAGGTCGGGCACCCAGGTGATCTCCGGGATGTTCAAATGTCCCGCGCGGAGCGAGTCGCTGGTGAACTGGGCGCACTCCCCGACCCCGTCGTCCCAGTGGGCGGCGGCGAAGGCCACCGATTCGGTCGCCGAGTACGCCGCGCTGCTGGCGGCGCCCGCCGAGAGCGCGTCTCCGCTGCTGGACTGCGCGTCGCCCGCCGATCCGGCCGAGCCACACCCCACGGCGGAGGCGACGAGCACCGAGCACGCGACGGACGATAAGGAGAAACGATGGGCGGGCACGGCGCGTACGTCCAGCATGAACCGCGCCCCGGAACAGATTGCAGCCGCACCGTCATCAGGCCGTGTCGTTGGACAGATCGGACAGCCCGGGCGGAAAGCATCGCCAAGCGAAGAAGTCGCTCGCCGGGCGGATGTCCTCCATGATCCGGGGATGGATCCCGCGTGGCTGCCCGCTCCCCTCGTGGCGTTGCGTCACCGCGCGCTCGGTCTCGTGGCCAAGGGCCAGCCGCTGGCGCTGCTCATCGGTCGCCTCGCCGTCGGCGTGCTCTTCGTCGGGACCGGCTGGGGAAAGGTGCATGACATCCCCAAGGTCGTCGGCTTCTTCATCGAGCTGAAGATCCCGCTCCCCGGCCTCAACGCGGTGGTCGTCTCCTGGAGCGAGCTGCTCTGCGGCACCGCGCTGATCCTCGGGCTGTGCACCCGCCTGGCGACCATCCCGCTCATCGTCAGCATGATCGTCGCCATCCTCACGGCGCGCCTCGGGGACATCCACGGCCTCGGCAGCCTGGCGCAGGTGGACGAGGTCACCTACCTCGCGCTCTTGCTGGTCATCGCCTTCGTCGGTCCCGGCAAGATCTCCCTCGACGCTTGGCTCTTCCGCGCGCGCGCGCGCCAGGCGAGCAAGGGCGCGCTATCCTGAGTGAATGGCCAGCGTGCTCGTGGTGGATGATGATCCGGCCATCCGCATGCTGCTCGTCAAGGCGGTCGGCTCGCTCGCCGGGCTGGTGACCAGCATCGACCAGGCCCACAACGGCGTGGTCGCGCTGAAGCAGCTCGGCGCCAAGAAGTACGATCTGGTCCTCCTCGACATGCACATGGCCGGTCTCGACGGTCGCCAGGTGCTGCGCATCGCCACCGCGAGTGGCCTCAACCAGGACACCCCGTTCTGCGTCCTCACGGCCGACGGCTCCGAGCGCACGCGCACCGAGGCGCTGGCCAACCGGGCCATGATGTTCGTCACCAAGCCGCTGCACGTGGCGACCTTCCTCGCGCTGGTCACCCCGGTGCTCAAGCGGGCGGCGCGCCTCGGTCTACCGACGCCGATCGAGGAGATGATATCGCCGTCGCCGCCGAGCCGGGGCATCAAGCGCTGACGGGCAGCGCGGCCTCGTAGACGGCGCGCACCCGGCGCACCTCGGCCAGCAGCTCGTCGAGCGGGGGGACGTCGAGGTCTCGCTCGAGGACGACCGGCACCGGCCCGGTGCGCG